>JAKAMP010000187.1 GCA_021812865.1 Bacteroidota bacterium
GTAGATATTCCCGCAGATATTCTGAAACTGGCAGACCTGTTTGAGTCGATGGAAAAAGGAAGCGGCGATCAGCTGAAACGCTTCCTCAACGATGCGCGAAAAAAGTATGAGCTGGGAATGAAAAAACTGGCCTACAAGCCTTCCCTTTCCATCTGGGAGTTTGTAGAGCCCTGGCTTTTCCGGGGTCTGATCAGGATGGATTTCATACGCTCTGTTTCACAGACATTACGGGATTTTTTCCACGACCCCAGACTCCTCCGCATGCTCGAATTCCCCGTTATCTTCCTTGGAGCCAAGCCTTCGGAAATGCCTGCCATTTATACATTTATCAACTATGCCGATCTGGCTCTCGGTTCGTGGTACCCTGTGGGGGGCATGCATACAGTTTCAGACGCTCTCTACCGGCTTGCAATTGCAGAAGGCGCAAGATTTCATTTCAATAGCCCCGTTACGCACATTGTTACAAACGATAACAAAGCTACCGGACTGAGGGTGAAAGAAGAGTACCTGGAAGCCGATATAATCCTCTCCACTGCCGATTACCATTTCACCGAAACAGCCCTTCTCGATCCTGACAAACGATCATACCGCCCATCCTATTGGGAAAAGAAGATCATGGCCCCTTCAGCCCTGCTTTTCTATATCGGACTGAACCGCAGGATAGAAGGACTGCTTCATCATAATCTTTTTTTCGACGAGGATTTTACCCTGCATGCTGAGGAAATATACGACAGGCCCCAATGGCCTGCGAGCCCCGTTATGCATGTAGCCTGCAGTTCAAAAACCGATCCGGATACAGCCCCGCCCGGGCAGGAAAACCTGGTGGTGCTTATTCCCGTTGCCCCCGGCTTAACCCAAAACGCTGACCGGATCCAGTTATATTTTGACTTGTTCCTTGCACGCTTTGAAAAACTCACCGGGAAAAATATCAGGGACAGCATAGTCTTCATGAAATCATACGGACCCGATGATTTTACAGAAGATTACCATTCTTTTAAAGGAACTGCTTTCGGAATGGCCAATACCCTCTTCCAGACAGCCGTGTTCAAACCTTCGCTTAAAAGCAAAAAAGTAAAAAACCTATTTTATGCAGGACAACTAACTGTACCGGGACCGGGCGTTCCTACCTGCATCATTTCCGGGCAGATTGCAGCCACCGAAATCCTGAAAAGGGTATGATGATCACCTGCAAGGATTAAGAAATTCTCTTTTTACACGGGCTGGATTATCAATTATTTCATAAAATTCATCCAGGTACCCGAGAGCCTGCGCACGCACCTTATCCTCCAGGGCACACGTGTTTTTAAGAATGGCGTTCAATTGCGGCCTTTTCTCACGGAAAAGCCTGAAGGTGGCTTCAAACTCCTCGAACGTCCGGCAATATCCCCTGAATAGTCGCTGCCTTACACTGCTGATACCCAGCATAGGCTGAGGTTTGGCATATTTTGCATTGATCAGTCCCGCCCATTCAAAGTCGAAAGGAATGGCATACATGGGTCCTGACGGCAGCTTTTCCACCAGAGTTATGTTATGGAGGGCCGGTATCGACCAGTCGGTATTCCCGATCATGTATTGGAACACTGAAAGCATGTTCACATGCGCCGAATCCGTGGCATCGGGATGAACATTCTGTACCTCAATATGTCGGGTATGGGTACGCTTTAACAGCTGATCCCGGTCTTCCAGAAAAAACGCATATTTCTCTATGGTATCGCGTCTTCCTGTATTATTGATGTAATGGATTTGTGCCAGTCTCACCCGGTAACTCAGATCCGTTAATTCATTGTACATCCGGTAAATAATGAATTCCTGCAGAAGGTTTTGCTCACAGTATTTCTGCCGGGTACGGCAGTGCGTAACCAGCTTCAGTTTGGATTGGCCCGCGAATACTGTTCCCTGTACCTGTTTCTTTCTGAAAAGAATTCTCAAAGGCGGGAAATTACAATTGTCCCTGCTCCTTCGAAAATGACCCCTTACTTCAATCTTAACATCCAATGCATGCACAATTCCGTTTTCATCTGTATACCTCAGTATTCCAGGGTGCTCCAGGGTATCTGTTTCCATATTTCTGGTGATGAAACGGAAATCACACTCCAGACTGAGTGACAGGCAACTGTCGGTACTGAACAATGGAGCCTCCAGTACCTTCGTAGCAGAAGGCGGAAGTTCAGATTCCACTCTCGCAACCAAACTTATCGCTAAAAGCAATATGCCGGTAGAAATGATTCTCATGCCTACAGATCAGGTGAGATTTCAGAAAAGCAAAAAGTTAGGTAAATTATTCGGAATCTCCTTGTAAAATCTTGCAGCCCGACAGCATGATTTTCCAGAAGCATTTCATTTCATGGCAGGTTGCTCAAGCAGTGAAGTACCTTCCTCATCCCCGTGGATAATGAAAAACTGTTCTTTATTGATCCAGAGGGCTTCCGGTCTGGCTTCATCGAGGTAGTAGGGCACATCCATGAAAATGATCCTGCCTTTAAACGCGGTTTCTATCTTGGGCACATTGGTGTGTCCCACAAATATTTTTTGAACCCTGTAAAATCCAAGCACCTCATCGAGTTCATTCCCGTTAATCTTTCGGTTCCCCGGAACCAGATCATAATAACCGCGGTACCACAAAGGTCCATCAGGCCCCAGCACAAAAAGAATCGTATCATTCAGGTATTTAGGCTTCTGATGATCAAAATAGAAACGCGCAGCCCTGTTCATGGCTGCAACGGAATACCTGTACTTCACTGCCTCAGGGGATATGCCGGCATGAGTAAAAAGATATGGACCAATTCTGATAACCGTATTTTTTGACCGGATCCATTGCCCAAGGAAAGACTTCCTGTCAAAATGCACCGAATAGGCAAGTTTCAGCCGGTCATTCAGATAAAAATATTTCTCTGATATGTATCGTAGATCTTTGGTGAGAATCATGGCTTCATGATTGCCCAGGATATAATGTACAAATCCTCCCTGTTTTTCTGCCTGCCGCTCCAGCCGGTATATCAGCCAAAGGCATTCCGTCACTTTTTCTCCCCTGTCAAAAATATCCCCGAGAAACACCAGGTGCCCCTGTCCCCAGCTCCAATTCAGCTTCGTATCGATCACTCCGCCTTTCTGGAGCAACTTCACCATATCATCGTAATCGCCGTGAACATCCCCCATCAGGAAGATGGATGGAGAAGCCGGGAAAGAATCAGGTTCAGGCTTGATTTTCCTGATGAAAGTGTACGGCATGGTATCAGCTCCAAATCCATGGAATTGAACGAGGGTATCCCTTGTTTTCAGAATCCTGGACAGAACCGAACTTTTCATCTTCATGGAATCGTTTCGCAGATAGTATATCTTCACCAACCGCCGGCTTTCCAGCTTTACATAAGGACCGTCGAAATAACTCGGGAGATGATTTTCAAAATAACTCTTCAGAAATTTGGCTGATTTACTCTTGTTGGTGATTACCGAATATTCCCTGGCTGTGTATTTGAATTTGTTTTTTTGACCGATGGCGACACCATGACGCAGCAGGAACCTCAACATGGGAACATTATTCTGTCCGGCTGCATAAAACAAGGGGGTATTGTCAAGGGTATCCCGCACATCGAGCCTGGCGCCTTTTTTCACCAGGTAACGCACCATATCCGGATGGTTATATTCAAGGGCAAACAGCAGGGGGGTTTTTGAACCGCATCGGGTTTCCAGATCTGCACCTGCGACGGTAATATCTTCTACCAGGTTGGAACGGTCAAATACAATGGCGTAAATCAGGGGAGTAAATCCTATCTTTCCGTAATGACCGTTGATATCCCTGCCTTTGAGCCAATGCATGACCGAATCGGCTGGAGCTTTCTCAAATAGCCGGTCAATTTCCTGCTTTTGTGCAACCAGAGTTCCAGGAAGCAATATTCCTAAAACAAGAAAAATATATCGGATGGGAATGTTCTTGCTCAAAACGATTGGATGAATGGGCCAAATTTATGAAAAGCAATACAAAATTGTATGAATTCTGTCATGTTGCATGCCATGTTAACCGACCTGTTTTATGCTTTATATTTCCTAGATAACAATATTCCGGCTGAAAGGATCATTTTTCGATCCCGTCTCTCCCTGTAAAATCGGCCGAATACATAAACTGTCCGGTCGCGGCAGGTTAAAGAAAGGGGACCGGAAAACGGGCCTCGTAAGCCTGTCCCTGTCCCCATATAATAGCTATTCGGAATGGCTATTTCTCACTGAAACCGATCACTTTCAGTAATTCCCTGGCTGCCTCGACTGGCCCGTTCGTCTCGTATCCCGGAATACCCAGGCGGGTACGCATTTGTCCAACAAATACATTGTTCCTGAAATAGGAAGTAAAGTAGGCCCGGGCAATTTCTTCATGCAGATCCCTGTATTCAGGGGGTCCGAAAATATTTGCAAAATATGAATGCACCAGTCCAGTGGAGGTGGTTGTGCCTTTGCTCATTACTGCCCCGTCGCGGAAAATATCCAGCGCCCATTCAGGAGTGTCGAAACGCTCTATTACCGGATGTTCGGCATCAATTTCCTCGTAATTATTGGCATACAGGATATAATCGATCTTGTGCCCCTGGATCACGGTTTCATATGTGGTCACGGGGAAAACAATGCGGGCATTCGTCTGACTGGGATTCATAATGATGGAACGGTCAAGGTGCCCGAAGGCATATCCCGGCTGAAGATCGTCCATCCGTAGAAAAGCGCCGATCTCAGTACCGTAACCAATGGGACAGCCATTCTCGTCGAGCTCAATCGATCCCATATCGTCGGCAACAATGGTCAGTTCACGGATATACTTTTCACCCAGCACGCGGAAAGCTTCCAAAGTTTCCGATTTACCGGCTCCTGTATCACCCATCAGCAAAATGGTAGCCTCCTTGTCTCCCTGGAGCAGTATTTTCACCATTGCACCGTGGAACGGCAATAATCCGCGCTTCATCATGATGGAATTGTGAAGGGTCAGCACCATCTTCTTCAGGTACCCGAAATATCCGAATTCATCCCTGCCCGGAATAGCTCCGACAAACATTCCATTTTCGTCATCATCATAAAATATAGTGGAATACTTGGCCAGCCCGTCAATAGCATTGCCCGGTACACCGTAAACAAACACGGCATCAGGCTTTTTCTTCAGGTCACAGTCATCGGCCAGCTGGAAAAGATTACACATGGCAAAACCCAGCTCGAAAAAACGGACATGAAAATAAACCAGGATCACCAGCTTGCCTACCTTGGCCGGGTAACACAACCACTCATCCGGCTGTAGATCAATCAAGGCAAGGGGATTCTGGTCAATGCGCTTGAAATGTCCCGTGCGTTTGTTCATGGACTGCTGGATTACCTGGGGTGGATAGATCAGCATCTGGCGGATTACCGACACCGGCTTCAGCTTGTTGTATACCTCGCCTGAATACGGAATTTCCTTGGGCAGTGAAATGACTGCTGTTTCAGCTCCCGCAGGAACCTGCCGGTAAACCCTTGGATGATCCCCTGTGATATTCTCCTGGATCGTCCGATAGGTGGAACGGATCAGGTGCGTGAGCTGCTCGATGGTTTCATTGAAAGTACGGTAAGGTCGCTTATCCAGACGGTCTCCTTCAGAATCCCTCACAATGAACCGGTCGAAATGCCTCCAGAAGTCGTACAGGTATTCCACCAGGCTGTTGAGATGATACTTATCCTTCAGAAATGGAGCCGACTTCTCATCGATATGAGGAACTACCTGGCTCTCATATTTTACCAGCAACAAAAATGTTTTTACAAGCTGATCAACCGATGGCGCATCTGCTTTTCCAGTCTCAAAAATTTCCAGCAAAGGTGAATTTCTCGCTTCAAGCTGCTCCAGGCAACGGTCCAGCACGGTTCTGAACTTCCCACTGCCCAGAAGCTCCTCAGGCGTCTCACACATACGATCCCGAATGTTGAGTACTGCCTTGTTTCCAATAATTCTTAATGTGTTTCTATGCATCTTTATGTTTTATAACATATTTTTTCAAAAGTACAACAAAAATCAAATCAAACAGTTCATTGGTGAATAAAAAATTGCATCTCGTTTTCAGACTTACAGGCCTAAAAACTGTATTTAAAACGCAAATAAACCAGCCCGAAATTCTCCCGGCCTGTTGATGTTCCGGCTGCATCAGGGATATTGCCGCTAAAGTATTGGAATAGAGTAGTAAAAGAAAAATTCTCGTCCACGGAAAACGAAAAGTTAGGGCCGGCATAG
>JAKAMP010000188.1 GCA_021812865.1 Bacteroidota bacterium
ATTCCTTATCTTTCAGGATCATGATGAATGCCCCTGAAACCACGGTGATACCCGGCAGGGTCTTTACATACTGGAATGCAGGGCGCAATACATCACCAGTCGCATTCATAGCCCCTGCCACTTCACCGTCTGCATCGCCGGCCTTGATGATCAGGGTGCCCAGATACAGGGGATCTTCAATCAAATGGCTCGCTTCCTCCCTCGTCAGTCCTTTGCTTTTTCTTAATTCAACCATAAGGTCAATATAGGCCTCTTTCTTTTCATGATGCAAGGGATCGATAATCTTTGCATCCCCAATACCGGTGAGTTTCAGCTCTCCGGCTTTTTTCAGGATGCTTTCCCTGTTACCCAGAAGAATGACCTGTGCGATCTTTTCCCTGATCACCACATCAGCAGCTTTCAGGGTACGTTCTTCCAAACCTTCCGGAAGAACAATCCGTTTGTAATGTTGCCTGGCTCTTGCCCGGATATTTTCCAATAAACTCATTGTTAATCAGTATTTTAATGTTTTTAAATTTTGTTTACTAAAATAGAGAAAAAAAACGCAAACCTGTTTTAAATACGCAATGATTTATGTCATTGACATTGATTCTACAACATACGGTAAATCTTTAGCATGTGGAATTTTATAGTATTTTTGCCGGCATAAAATGGCGCAATATGGAGATTGACCTCATATTTGACCGTTTATGGAGGGAATACGCCGCCCTCAATCCTTCTGCCAGGAAGATCAAAGCGTTGTTTTCAGCGGATGGAGAAGAAATCCTGAATGACCATGTGGCTTTCAGAACCATTAACGATTCGAGGATCAATATCGATGTCCTGGCCGGTATTTTCCTGAAAAACAACTACGAAAAAAAGGGTGAATACCATTTTAAACAGAAGAAACTTTACGCCTGCCATTTTGAACACCGCACAGAACCTTCTGCTCCCAAAGTATTTATCAGTGAACTTCTTCTTGATAAATGCTCAGGTTTCCTGCGTGAAACCATGACCGGATGGGCTGACCAGATTCCACCTGAAGTGCTTGGATCGGATGAAATTATTTTTGCAGGAAATTCCTGGTATATTCCCTCCTTCAGGATGTATGAACGTTTGAGAGAAGAATCTGAATACGCTGCCTGGTTATATGTTTACGGTTTTAGGGCCAATCATTTTACCATTGGCATCGATTCCTTCAAAACCTGCAATACAATCGGAAAGGTCAATTCATTCCTGAAAGAGCACGGCTTTGTGCTGCATGAAATCGGAGGCGAAATCAAAGGTGCACCGGCCGATTTGCTTGAACAATCAAGCACCCTGGCCGACAACATCGATATTCCTTTTCTGGAAGGTGTTCATTCCATTCCTGCCTGCTATTACGAGTTTGCGAAACGATACGCCGGCCCCGATGGAAGGATATATTCCGGCTTCCTTGAAAAATCTGCAGACAAAATCTTCGAAAGTACAAACTTCAGGGGAAAATCTTGACCACCCTGATCAACTGCCCCATTTCCAATCGATACGGCAACTTAAGTATAAGTTTTTCTTATCCTTCCTGACGATCCGGTCTGGGAGCAAAAAGTTGTTATAAAACATTTTTTTTTGTTTCTTTATCCAGCAAATCACATTCAGGGCTAAAGGCAGAACGGGCTTGACTGTTATTTCCGAAAGTGGCCAATTCCATCCAGGAATGCATATGGATAACAGCAGTCGGGTTCCGGCTAACTGAATTTCTGTAAGATAGCTAAGGCCTTGATTATAAACCGGATATCTGTTATGTTGAAAAATGAATTGAAGAATTTGAAATGGGATAGCTGGACGAAGCTGGCCTCCGAGCTTAAAGGTGACCTGCTTCTCGATGAACCATCAAGACTGATGTATGCCACTGATGCTTCGGCTTATCGCGAAATTCCTGAAGCAGTGGTCAGACCAAGGAATAATGAGGATTTATTCCATTGCATTTCATTCGCCCGTTCAAATAATAAATCACTGATTCCCAGGGCTGCCGGTACTTCCCTGGGTGGACAGGTAGTTGGAAATGGCATCATCGTCGATGTGTCCCGGTATATGAACGGTGTACTGGAACTGAACACAGAGGCTAAATGGGTACGGGTGCAGCCTGGCGTAGTACTCGATGAGTTGAATATCTACCTTCAGCCGTATGGCCTGTTCTTCGGTCCCGAAACCAGCACTTCCAACCGCTGTATGATCGGAGGAATGGTGGGAAACAATGCCTGTGGCTCTCATTCGCTCATATACGGAAGTACAAGGGATCACCTTCTTTCTGTGAAAGGCTTTCTAAGCGATGGTTCGGAGGTCGAATTTAAAGAGCTTGCTGTGCAGGCATTTAAAGAAAAATGCAAGGGTGCTACCCTTGAAAATAGAATATACCGGCATATCCGGGAAATGCTATCTCAGCCTTCCAACCAGGATTCAATCCGCAACAGCTATCCACACCCAAAGCTGAAACGAAGAAATACAGGGTATGCCCTGGATATCCTGCTTGAGCAACAACCCTTTAGTCCGGAAGGAAAATCTTTCAATTTTGCCTCGCTGGTGGCCGGTTCAGAAGGTACCCTCTTGTTCATAACCGAAATTGTGCTGAACCTGGTTCCATTGCCTCCAAAAACAAAGGGACTGGTATGTGCGCATTTTAACACCCTGGAAGAAGCGCTGGAGGCCAATCTCCTAGCTCTTACTCACACCCCGGGCGCCGTGGAGCTCATCGATAAGGTAATCCTTGACTGTACCAAAGAAAATATCACCCAGCGCAGAAACCGTTTCTTTATTGAAGGCGATCCGGGCGCAATCCTGGTGGTGGAGTTTGCCCGCGATACCCGGGAAGAAATTGAGGGGATTGCAGATAGACTGATTGCCGACTTCCGTAAAGCTGGCCTGGGTTACAGCTTCCCTCAAATTTATGGTGCAGACATCAATAAGGTCTGGGCTTTAAGGAAAGCCGGACTCGGATTGCTCTCCAATGTGCCAGGGGATGCAAAGCCTGTATCTGTGATTGAAGACACCTCGGTCCATCCTGAATTGTTGCCCAAGTACATCGCCGATTTCAAACAAATGCTTTCAGGCCTGGGGTTAGATTGTGTGTACCATGCCCATATCGCAACCGGGGAATTACATCTCAGACCGGTATTGAACCTGAAGGATCCTGCGGATGTTAAGCTTTTCAGGGAAGTGGCAACACAGACTGCGCTGCTTGTTAAAAAATACAAGGGATCCCTCAGTGGTGAGCATGGCGACGGAAGGGTGCGCGGAGAATTCATACCCCTCGTTCTGGGCGAAGAAAATTATGCCCTGCTCAAACAGCTTAAAAGCACCTGGGATCCTGAAAACGTTTTTAACCCAGGGAAAATTGTGGATACACCTCCCATGGACACCTCCCTGCGCTACCAGCCGGGATTCACCTACCGGAAATTCAATACCATTTTTGACTTTTCTGTGGAAGGTTCCATTCTGCAGATGGCCGAGAAATGCAACGGATCGGGCGATTGCCGCAAGTCGGCCATAATCGGTGGTACCATGTGCCCAAGCTACATGGCCAGCCGGAACGAAAACACCACTACCAGGGCCAGGGCAAACATTCTTCGGGAATTCCTGACGCATTCCACAAAGAAAAATCCGTTTGATCACCGGGAAATATACGAGGCGATGGACCTTTGTCTTTCCTGCAAAGGCTGCAAATCGGAATGCCCTTCCAATGTCGACATGGCAAAAATGAAAGCAGAGTTCCTTCAGCATTGGTACGATAGTCATGGTATCCCACTCAGGGCCAGACTGATTGCCTATATTACCCGGATTAACTCCCTTGGAGCTCTTGCCCCTGCTGTATTTAATTTCTTTATTACAAACAGGCTTTTCTCAGGCATTTTCAAGAAATTCACCGGTTTTACACCTCACCGCAACATACCGGAGCTTGGAAAAACAACGCTCAGGCATTGGGCTAAACGTAACCTGCCTTCTTTGAATGCGAAAATTTCAGGGGATAAGCCTCTTGTTTACCTTTTTGCCGATGAATTTACCAACTATAACGATTTGGAAGTCGGTAAAGCGGCTATCCTGCTGCTCCACAGGCTTGGCTACAAGGTGGAAATTCCTGAACACGGGGAATCCGGAAGAACCTATATATCCAAAGGACTGATCAGAACGGCGGCGAGAATTGCCAATAAGAACATCTCCTTGCTAAATACCAGGATTTCGGACGATCACCCGCTGCTCGGAATTGAACCTTCGGCTATTCTTTCGTTCCGCGATGAATATCCAGACCTGGCAGAACCAGAGCTGAAGTCCGCAGCCAGGCGTCTGGCAGGATGCGCTCTGTTGATAGATGAATTCCTGGTCAGGGAAATGGAAAACGGAAGGATTAGTAAAGATAGCTTTACCGATAAACCTGCCGCAATATCCCTGCATGGTCACTGTCAGCAAAAATCCGTCGCATCTACAGATGCCACAAAGAAGATGCTGTCGTTTCCGGCAAATTACAAAATCAATGAAATTCCTTCGGGTTGCTGCGGAATGGCCGGTTCATTCGGTTATGAGAAGGAACACTTTGAGTTGTCTATGAAAGTGGGCGAACTAGTTTTATTCCCCGCTGTGAGAAAACTTCCCGAAACCACCATCGTTGCGGCATCCGGGACCAGCTGCCGTCACCAGATAGCCGATGGAACAGAGCGAAAGGCAAAACATCCGGTGGAGGTGATCTATGAGGCGCTGAGATAATTACACCTTCAGATCTTCGCCTTCCGACTTTGCCACGATGGAAGCAACGGCAGTATCGGCAAGAACATTCACGCTCGTACGGAGCATGTCGAGTGGCCTGTCCACCGCCAGTACCAGCCCGATCCCTTCCATTGGCAATCCTACTGCGCTGAGTACAATCGTTATGGTGACCAAACCGGCCATGGGAATGCCTGCAGCACCAATGGCCGCCAGTGAAGCCGTGATCACGGCAATCAACTGCTGCCATATAGTTAGGTGAATGCCATAAGCCTGGGCGATGAACATAGCCACCACGATCTCGTACAAAGCCGTACCGTTCATGTTGATGGTGGCGCCCAGGGGCAGGGTAAAACTGCTGATCTTTTTGGAAACCCCGCAGTTCTGTTCCACACATTCCATCGCCAGCGGAAGTGTGGCATTCGATGACGCCGTTGAAAAGGCCGTCAGTAAAGCTGAACTTACCGCCCTGTAATGTTTAAGGGGATTCACTTTCCCCACAAAATACATGACCAAAGGAAGGGTGATCAAAGCATGGATGGCCAGGCCCGAAAAAACCACCAACATATACCGGCCTAACCGGATGGCCACTTCAGCAATATCTTTCTGGCTCGCCGCCTGGTATGCAACAATACCAAACACTCCCAGTGGGGCAAACCGGATAATGAAATGGGTGATTAGCATCATTGCATCAAACATCCCGTTGAACAGGTCAGTCATCAGGGTGCGCTGCTTGTCCTTCAATTGGGTGACGAAAACGCCAAACAGGATTCCGAAAAAAATCACCGGCAATGTATTTCCTTTTGCCAGCTCAGCAAAAATGTTCTCGGGAATGATCCCGGTGAGAATGTCTTTTACGGAAGAAGAATGTCCCAGCCCGTTCACGGTTTGAGTGAAACCTAATTGTGCGCCTACGCCAGGCTTCATCAGGTTCACCAGAAATAAACCAGTCGTGGCAGCCAGCAAAAGTGTACCTATATAATATAGGAAGGTTTTCAACCCGATTCTGCCCAGACTAGATCCGGAACCAATATTTGCAACGCCCGAGATCATAGAGAAAAGGATCAAAGGAATCACAACCATCTTAAGCGCCCGAAGAAAAATATCTCCTAGCCAGCTTACCCAACTCACGTAATCTTTCAGGAATATCCCGAAGGGGACGGCAAGTACCAGGGCAATCAAAATCTGCCAATGCAATGCAATCTTTTTCATGCAATCGTTCAATTGAATTTCAATGATAAAAATAAAACAGGAAAATAAAAACTGGCACTCAAACATGCCCGGGGAAGACAAGTTTAAATATGTAACCCAAAATAGAAATTACAATTGTAAAAAGTAAATCAAACAGGCAATTCTACAAATGTAAATGAAAGAAACAGATTACATTAAAACCAATATCACCTAAGTAAACAAATTGTTTGTTTACAGTTGTATTTTACAAAATATTCGCATATAAGTCTCAGATA
>JAKAMP010000189.1 GCA_021812865.1 Bacteroidota bacterium
CGACGAGCATAAAAAACAACCCAAACCTGAAAATTTTCTGGCCGCTCTAATGCGTGGTAAAATTCCGGTTGCTGAAATGAACGTGGATCCGAAACTGGCGGCACAAATGGCTCAGAAGAGCGATATAGCCCTGATCACGATCGGGCGAAATTCGGGAGAAGGACAAGACCGTAAAGCCGAGCCCGGCGATTTTTACCTGAACGACACCGAAAAGGTCCTGATTAAAAATGTTGCTGAAGCTTTTCATGCCAAAGGGAAAAAGCTGGTGGTGGTGATGAATATCGGAGGGGTAATTGAAACGGCATCCTGGAAAGACCTTCCCGATGCCATCCTGCTGGCATGGCAGCCGGGCCAGGAAGCTGGCAATTCAATAACCGACATTCTGTCGGGGAAAGTAGATCCATCCGGTAAACTCGCTGTTACCTTCCCCGTTAATTATTCCGATGAGCCTTCAGCAAAGAACTTCCCGGGCGTTGAACTGGAACCTGAAAACAAACCGCAGGATGGCGAATCCATGGGGTTTGGCCGTTCAAAACCTGCCAAAGTGGTATACGAGGAAGGGATCTATGTTGGCTACAGGTATTTCAATACCTTCGGCGTAAAACCTTCCTACGAATTCGGATATGGACTTTCATACACCAACTTTACCCTGAGTAACCTCAAACTCAGTTCTTCTGCCTTCAATAAATCCCTTACCGCAACTGTTGTTGTGAAAAATACAGGGAAAGTGGCAGGAAAAGATGTGGTTCAGATGTATTTGTCGGCGCCGGTAAAGAAACTTGACAAGCCCGCTGAGGAACTGAAGGGATTTGCCAAAACCAAACTGCTTGCTCCGGGAGAGAGCGAAACCCTTACTTTTACCCTGGATGCACGTAGCCTCGCTTCTTTCCATACGGACCTTTCTGCATGGATTGCCGACGCGGGTAAATATACTGTGAAAATCGGCGCTTCATCAATGGATATTAAGCAGTCGGGTACATTTACGCTTGCCAAGGATATGACTGTGAAAACCGAATCGAGATCATTGCTTCCGGTAGAAAAAATCAATGAATTGAAATATAATGTAAAATAACTCTAAAGGGTTTAGATTGGGTGATCTCCGGCGCAGCCTATGTGAGTTTGGTATGAGATGTAAACCTGAATGGCTGCGCCGGATTATCTGCAAACATCAGCCTTCGAAATACCCTTGCTTTTTTTGTTGCAGCCCCTGGGATCATGCATCCCGGGGGCTGATTTTTTGAATACCAGGTGTTGCAGGGTAACCCGTAACTACGGGTATGCTTTTAACCTACCAGTCAGGTCATACTAGGTTTTTTTTTGCAATTCCATTCATGAATATCTCATCGTTGAGTAATATTTTTCAAATGGCCAGGGCAGATCAAACGGGCGTTTCCCGAGGAACTGGGACCAGCCTATAAGATTCATTCCGGTCATTTCTTATTTTGACTGATGATAATTAAAATTGGGATTATATTTGCCGGGAAAATTTATTTTTCAACCGATGCGAAAAATATAAAAAGCAGAGCCGACGTTTATGTTGCTGTATAATAATCCATTCTAATAGGTATTATTTGAAAGAAGAATTCACCGATAAAACAGAAAACCCAAGCCTGATCAAAATACTTGCACATGGTTTGGTATGGGCTTTTCTCCTGCTTTTTCCACTGCCTTATTTTGGAATGAATTCCAGTTATTTCTTGCAAACTCTGTTGCAGTCGCTTTTGCTTGCCACCCTGTTTTATTTCAACCTTTACTGGCTTATCCCCAGGTATTTATCCAAGAGCAGGGCGCTGCATTATTTTATTATCCTGTTGGGTGCATCTGCCTTGATTATTGTGATCAGCGAGTCGATCAACATGATGTTTGAACCTGTGATCCCTCAGGTATCCCTTCCTGTCCCGCCTCCTTATTCACCAGCAGATGCAGGCCCTCTGCTGATGCTTCCCTTCCTTCTTCCTACCATTCTTAAAACCATTCTGGTGGTTGCCATAAGCATTTGTTTCGCTCTGTTGGATGATTATTTTGAGAGAGATAAACAGAAAACTGAACAGGCAAACAGGAAGCTGAATGACGAACTGGCCATTTTGAAGTTGCAGATCAATCCACATTTCTTCTTCAATACACTCAACAGCATATATTTTCTTGCACGGCACAAATCCGATCAGACGGCCGGCGCCGTTCTCAAACTGTCGGATCTCATGCGATACATCATATATGACTCTGCCAGGCCGAAGGTTGCATTGACACAGGAACTGGAATACATCAGGAATTACATTCATATCCAGCAACTAAGGCTTCATGAGCGAAACCGTGTGAATTACTCTGAGACAGGAGCGTTCGACAATGTCATGATTGAACCCCTCTTGCTTCTGCCTTTTATTGAAAATGCTTTCAAGCACGGGATTTCTCCGGAGGAAGATACTGTAATTGATATACAGGTAACCCTGAAAGATCATAACGTGCTGCTGCAGGTTGACAATCCGGTAATTTCCGATCAGTCCCCGGAGAACAAAGGAGGAATAGGACTTGCCAACATCAGGAAAAGGCTTTGTCTTTTATATCCTGGACGGCACGAGCTTGTCGCCGGGGAGAAGGATGGAAGGTACAGGGTGAACTTAAAAATTCTGATTAGCGATAATGAACTGCATTATTCTTGATGACGAGCCCATGGCGCTGAGTATACTGGAGGAATACATTCAGGAGATACCCTCGCTCACACTGATCAAAAAGTGTACTTCTGCTTTTGAAGCCTATGATGTGCTGAGGAATTATAAAATAGATCTTATTTTCCTTGATATTCAGATGCCGCGGATCAATGGAATTCATTTTATCTCAGGGCTCAGCGATAAGCCTATACTCATCTTTACTACTGCTCATTCGGAGTATGCGGTGGAAGCCTTTGCCCAGAATGCGGTGGATTATCTGCTCAAACCCATTTCGTTTGACCGGTTTTTCAGGGCAGTTACGCGGGCTAACGAATTATATGAATTACGCAACCGGCAGCTTCAGACAAATGAATTATCCGATCCGCAGGGGTTTGATGACCCGTCAAAAAGGTATATTCTGGTAAAATCAGAATATAAATCAGTAAAGGTCAATATCGACGATATTACGTATATTGAAAGCATGAAAGATTATGTAAAGATATTTCTTCAGTCTGCTCCCAAGCCGGTTATCACGCATATTTCCCTGAAAAAGATGACGGAGAACCTGCCTTCCAGTTCCTTTGCAAGGATTCATCGTTCGTTTGTGGTTTCACTGAAGCAGATTCAGTCTGTTACGCGAAGCCAGGTATTATGCACCAACAGGGCTTTGCCTATTGGAGAAAATTACCGCGAGGTATTTTTGACACGGTTTGAAAATGCTTCCATTCAGGATCAGTCATAGCGCGGACGCGGAGCCCATCTGTCACGAAGGGTCAGACCAAGCGTAAACCGGATATAATTTTCTTTGATCAGCTGATTAGCGATAGTACCCTGTTGCCCGAATTCTGCTGATACGTTAATCTTGCTAAATTGGTTCCTGAGAGGCATACTTAATCCTATGGTCACTGCCGATTCCTTGATCTGTGTTCCCCTCAATACCAGGTATGAATCTTCATGTCTAAAGCCGGCACGATATTCAACGGCATTCCAGTACCCGGTGTTGATTCTCCGTTCAGGCGCGAACTCTATGCCAATGTTGTACTGACGACTGTCAGTAAGTTGTGCCTCTTCATAATGGTAATTGGTTTTCGACCACTGCTGAAATTTGTAATCGACAAATACTTTCAGCTGATCTTTCCAGTAGTAGCCGAGCCCGATGCCAGCTGCGGCCGGAAGGGTGAAATTGGCATACACGCTTCGGTCGTTCTGAAGAGTATCGGGCGAATCAACCACCAGCTTGTTGGTGCGAACACTCAATGTCTGGGATGGATTGTAAGTAATACCTGCCAATATGGTGTGCCGCCCGAAGGTTGCCTTATACTGCATGCCGGCATCGTATGTGAAATTGCTGAAATAGTTGCTGTTGACTATATTCATGCCATTGTAACGGATGGATGGGTAAGTGATCTGTTCATTTTGTTTAAGGCTTCCGAAAAGGTAAGAAGCATTGATGCCAATGGAGAAGTTTTTGAATGGACTGAAAGCATTGCCGATATAGGCTCGGTTGATACTCCCCGACCCGCTAATGTTTGATTGATAGGTGTCGTTATACCCGTTGGTGGTGTAAGTGTTGACAATGGAGTATCCCCTGGTGCTGAAAGGGGCAAGTCCGCCGGCTATTCCCCACCATTTGGTAATTTTGAATCCCATCGCAATATACCTAACGCTGGCGCCCAGTTTGTCCAGACTTGTGCCCTGTGACTGGAGGGAGGAATATTTCCCGAATGCACCCACCTCAAAGATGAAGGAAGTACTGTCTATACCGTAAAATGATGCCGGATTAATGGTGTTCAAGTATCTTTCAGATGGAAGGGCAATCCCGGCTGATCCCATACCGAAGTTTTCGCTGATTCCATTGTTTTCCAGAAGTCCAAGTCCATAAGCGGAATAGGCAGAAAAGGTATAATTCTGGGCGCCAGCATTGCCGGCAATAAAAAGCAATGAGAGCGCCAAGCCAATCCAGAGTTGGGAATATATGATTTTCGATAATCTATTCATAGTGTAACAGGTATAGTTTTAGCTGTGCCTTCTGCGTTGGATGTTCGCCGTCACCAAGTACCAGGCGGTTTACCGAACTGTTGAAGTTGGGCGTAAGGTAAAAAAACATAAGGCCTGTTTTCCCGGTATAATAATTATTTGCGAGTTGTTCTTTGACAAAAGGCGTAATATTAAAGATATAATAGGTTCCTTCATTATATACAGGATCAGTATACATCAGCGCACCATACAATGTGGCACCTGTGCTTGGATCAATATAGGTTCTGATCAGCTGGTTTTCGTTGTTGCAACTATAATAGCCGATGGTAATGGGCATGAGTGAACGGTTGTAAGTGTTAATCACCGGCTTCAGCAGCAATTCTGCCCGTAAAATCACTGTGTGATCCAACTCCAGAACTTTACCCAGGTTTGGGATTTTGAGTGCAGGCACTAATCCTGTTCCTCCCTGAAGGTAAACCTCATGATTGGTAAGAGTGGATGGAATGGATTTATCCTGTGATACCAGTCCGCTTAGATTGGTTCCTGAACGATCGTGTGTAATCCTTGTAAAATGATAAGTGCCTGTTTCTGCGGCAAAGTCGAAATGTTTTGTTACCTGTTCTTCCAGGTTTGTATGGGCATACATCCGTATCGTCAGAACAGAATCAGACATTTCATATCCCACTATTGCTCCCTGTGGTCCTCCGGTTGGCATGACAAGTAATCCTTTGAAATATTCGAGAAATTTGTCGATGCTGGTGAGGTTCTCATTTTTTTCAAGCATCAAATCAAAAAGCGTTTGCCCTAAACTCTGGTTGAGTCTGATCTCGATCTTACTATGGCTTTTGGGCTGAGGTTTGAAATTGATCACTCCCAATGGATTTTCAAGATAAGCCATGAGAGAGGAAGTGTTGTAATATTCCTCCCCGGAGGCCAGTGTGAGCCCCTCTGCCAACTGGTATACCGTTAATTGCTGGGTAACATTGGTGTCGCCATAATAATAGCCATTCGGCTTCAGGATCAAGGTCAACGAGTCAAAAACATCTTTTGAACCCACAGTGGCTGAGGGCAGCAAAACTCTGAAATAGCTTTGTGCCTGTACTTTACCCAGCCGATCATCTGTATATTGTCCCATCAGAATGGTGTCCCTTCCAGTCGTAACCAGAGAATCGATCTGAACCGTTGACATGCTCAGGCTAAAGGTGTCTATAATACTGATCTGCATTTCGCTCTTGATCAGGTCTTTTCCCCCTGAGAACTGTAAATCCTGAGTCTTGTTGGAACAGGAAAATACCAAACCTGCAACCATGATCAGAACCATGAATTGAGTAAAGGAGCGATATACTTTAGATAAATGCATAACAAGCCAGATTAAGATTTTCAAAAAAAACCTTTTTTCCTGAAATTCGAATATGAAATCGACCATCTGCCAAAATCCGGGTTCATAAGGAAGTTTTTACCAAAATCATGGGGAAAAAGAACAGTTAGTCAAAAGATGGACGAAAAACAGACCCTCGTCTATAATTTCAAGCTATTCGTCG
>JAKAMP010000190.1 GCA_021812865.1 Bacteroidota bacterium
CGGGGAACCTCATACGGACAAATGATTAACTTTACCACCCAGAGCCAGCTCCCCAGCGTGAGCACCTCTGGTGTGCAAAGCATTCGGACCGACTCGGCAACAGTACGTGGCAACGTGAGCTCCGACGGAGGCTCAACGGTTACAGAACGGGGTATATACTGGGGCGCCAGTCCATCGCCTGAAACCAGCGGCGTTAAAATGGCCTTAGGCAATGGAACAGGCAGCTTCCTGGGCTTGCTTGCCGGACTTACTCCCGGAACCATATACTATGTAAAGGCCTATGCCATCAACGCATTGGGAACATCGTTTGGAGGAGAAATGAGCTTCCTTACCCTGGGAAAAGCGCCCACGGTGCGGAATATACCACTCACTGCGCTCACATCAACCAGCGTAATTCTACATGCCGTAACCAATGCCAATGAACTGAGCACCACGGTGAGCATCGAGTACGGCACAACTACTTTATACGGCAGCACAGCGGATGCCGGTAATAATCCTGCCACGAAAACCGCCGATACCATGAACTTCAGCCTAAGCGGACTATCGCCGAACGCCCTATACTACTACCGTGTAAAAGCAGTGAACGCGCTGGGAACAGCCTACAGCAACGATACCCTGTTCCGCACGGTGCTTACCGGAGAAACCGGGACCGTAACCGATATCGACAACAACACCTATCATACGATTGGCATAGGTTACCAGGTATGGATGACCGAAAACCTGCGCGTTACCCGGTACAGAAATGGCATCGCTATACAAAAAGTTGCAGCCGACACCTCCTGGGCCAAATTGGGTACACCCGCCTACTGCTGGTACAACAACGACTCTGCCAGTTTCAGAAATGGTTATGGCGCTTTGTACAACTGGACTGCCGTTAGCGCCGACAGCCTTTGCCCCGACGGATGGCATGTACCCACCAACGACGAGGTAACCCAGCTGGTCAATTATGTTGGCGGTGCAGGCTCAGGCGGCGGCGCTTTGAAGGCTACAACAGTATGGAATTCCCCAAATACCGGGGCAACCGACTCATACGGATTTGCAGGCCTTCCGGGAGGAATACGATACGACAATGGCGCCTTCGACCTCTGGAAGGTTCAGGCCTATTGGTGGACCCGGTCCGATTACAGTACCCTCACTTCTACAGGATTTTACCTGATTTACAATTACCCCAACGCCTTCCAGGGTAACCTAAATAAAAAGTACGGCATGTCGGTGCGATGCATGAAGAACTAGAGCCTGAATTCCCGTTATAGAATCTGGTAAAGAGCCAACGGTCAAAAGCCAATAGCATGGAAAAGGTACGTCAATTGATGAATGCAATTTGAACCTAAACCTTAAACGCGAATCAAAAGTTATATCATGTCATTCGATGGCCATTCAGCAGCCAGGAAATATACACTCATTGTTCTGAATCTTCAGCATTGAAAAATCAAGCAAACAGCCAATGGCCAAAAGCCAACAGCTTCTAAATCTTTTCACCCATGAATACTTCAAGCCTCAAACCCGAAACAATCTCTACATCTGGATTCCATTTTAACAAAAATTTTTTACCATCTCCCTGACTCCTAACCTTTTCATGCTAATCCATCCAACTCTCTTCTCCCCTGCTATTTCATGTTTCACGAACTTTTCATATCTTTATCCATCACCTATTAATTACACGCTATGAAAAAAATCATCACTTTTGTGTTTGTGGCTGCGCTGGCCATATTCAGCGCAGTCAACATTCAGGCTAACAGTTATGTGGCCAATGATCAGCAAATTGACCAGATGCTCAATGCTGCTCCTGAAATGACTGTGAATGCCTTTGCCGCTCTCCCCCTTTCCAATGAAACCTCCTTCTCCCAGGCCGGAAGCAGTAAAGATGCAGTCGTTGCCATCCTTCTCGATTTCTTCCTCGGCGGTCTCGGAATCCACAGGTTCTACCTGGGCACAGTACCTCTCACGGGTATCGGCTATATCCTTACCTGCGGCGGTATTTTCGGCATCGTTCCCCTCGTTGACTTCGTTGTGCTGATCATCAATTACAACGACATTTCCCCGTATGTGAACAATCCCAAGTTCTTTATGTGGGCCAAGTAAATACACGGTTCTATCAAAAATCCAGGAAAAGAATTAAGTATCGGAGCCTGTCTCTGGTACTTAATTCTTATTTTGTAACCAACCGGTCATAAACATGTTCAAAACCATTGCCTTCCTCATAGCCTGCTTCAGTTGCATGCTCCCTGTCAACCTCTTTTCCCAGGAAACCAGCCGTGTAAGCCTGAACCAGGAAACGCAGGTACTCCGCAAAGGCGCTAAAAGCATCTTCCGCTGCGAGATATTTTATGACCAGGAAAAAGATGTCATCATTACCCATTATTACTACCCCACAGAATTCATCAAGATGTCGAACCGGCTTGGGGAACTGAAAATTTATTTTCCGAAGGAGAACGCCGTGAGTATTCAGCAGGACCCTACCTTCTCTTCGACCAACGAAACGGTATATTATTTTGTGAACAACAAGATGATGGACCTCGGACTGTCAAAAGAAGGTTTCAGGCTTCTTAAAACCACCCACGAAGAAGATCTGATCGTTACCACCTGGCAGGCCCCACCCAGCCTGAAAGGTATTAAAGAGATCAAAATCGTTTACAGGGAGGCTGTCCCTATTTATGCCGAATATATAAGCACTTCAGGTGCGGTTATCAAAAAATTGTATTACAGCCAGTACCAGGATTTCAGTTCGTTCCGCCTTCCGCTGCGGATCACCGAAATCAGCTTTTCCAGCCCATCCGATTCCACCATCAGCCGATCGGTGTATTCCAATATCAGAACCTCCGGTTTCCCTGCCAGTAATTATTTCGATTTCAAGATTCCCGCCAATGCAAAGATCAAAAAGAATTAGAGCACTGTTGTCCCTGCTTGCCCTCGCGCTTTGCTTAAGCACCATGGGCCAGCAGATCGATTTTCTAACCGATCTCAGGACTATTCATGATAGCCTCTCGATAAAGCCTGCCGATCCATATAAACGCCCCTATATTTACAAGAACGAGCATTCGGTCTGGAAAAAGATCAATCCGGTAAACCTCCTGTTCGGAAGTTCCATGTATGTTTACCAGAATTTGGTTTCGAAGCACATTTCGGCAGATTGTCTCTATAATCCCAGCTGTTCGGAATTTGGAAAGGAAGCATTCAGAAATTACGGACTTTTCAAAGGCATGCTGCTGACTGCCGACCGGCTGAACCGCTGCAACCGCATCGCAGCCACCGACCTGAAGCATTATACACCCGATCCTTTATCCAACCGATATTCCGACCCGGTTACGAAATATAAATAGGTTCATGCATCGAACAGGACGGCTGCAATCCTTGATAATTCAGATCTTCTGGCTGTTGCTTCTCCTCCCTGTGCCCGGAATCATATCTGCACAGGACAGCTGCGACCTGAAATTCATCAGCCACCTTGTGAACAGGGGCGATTACAGGGAAGCCCTGTACCTGATCGATTCATCGGATTGCCGGCATGTGAAAACCAACGATTCTCTGAACTACTTCAAAGGCTGGAGCCTGTATTCTCTTAAAGAACTCGATGCTTCCGCTCAATGCCTACTGAAAACCCATCCGGCCTCCGTCTTTTATCTCAAGTCACATTTTTTTGCAGCCTGCAATTATACCCATCTCGGAAAATTCGACGAAGCCATTCGAACGCTGGGGGAACTGCAGTTGCACTCTGCGCAGGATTCTGCCATGCGATACTTCCAGTTGGCCGGCATATCGCTGCTGCAGAACAATTTGCCGGCCTTCCGGGAATGGATGGATAAAACGGACAGGAACCAGTATGAGATCACCGAACCTGCCGATATCCTGCAAAAACTCTCGGGTGAAATACAAAGTCACAAAACAAAGTCTCCTGTCCTGGCCGGATTTCTTTCAGCTGTTCTTCCGGGTTCGGGAAAACTCTACGCCGGGAAAAAGGGCGAAGCCGTCTCTGCCTTTCTTTCTACAGTGGGACTGGGACTGGTTGCCTGTGAGAATGTAAGCAGAAGAGGCTGCAAAGACGTTCAGACTATACTATTCGGAACTGCCTTCGCTGTGGCATATTCAGCAAATATATACGGCGCAGTGCTGTCTGTCAGGATCCTTGAAAGCGAATACCATGAAAATGTCAAGAATACCATTCTTTTTAACCTGCATATTCCTCTGCGCAATAGTTACGACAGGTAAAGGAATTGCATCGCCCGACTCAACCAGGGCCTTTTCTCTCTTTGCCAGGGGAGAATTCTTCAAGGCTTCTGTTGAATTCGAAAGGATTGCCTTTTATGAGACCAATAACCAAAGAATTGCCTGGTACCGGTACTATAAGGCCCTGTGTTATAAGGAAATGAACGAGACCAATAAGGCGCTGAATGAGCTTGAAACCATCAATCTTTTCCCTTCACCCGACTCGGTATTTCTTAGGATAAAATATGAACAGGCCCTGTGCAATTACCTTACCGGGAACATCCCTCAGGCCTTGTGGAATTTCGACGAGATTCACATGCGTTTTCCCGATACCCTTAAAACGGTCAATATCCTTCCCCTTCAGATTCTTTGCCTGAATGCCGACCGTCAATGGAACAGCGCCCTTGCCGGCTGGAATTATCTGCTGGATCACTCCACCCTTGCAGAGACTGATCGGTCTGCCCTCAGAAAAGAACTCACTGTTATGTACAGCAGGAAATATCTCCCCCGCTACCGGAAACCCGAAAGGGCCGAAAACTGGTCGCGTTTCATTCCTGGTTCCGGCCAGCTGTATTGCGGCTCTGTGGGCGAAGGATCGGTCAATCTGTTGATTCACCTTTCACTGCTGGGCTTTGCCGGCTGGGAATTCTATTCCCATTGCTGGGTAACAGGCTATTTTGTCGGACTGGGCCTTTTCAATAAATTCTATCATGGAGGAATGCACCGTGCCTACCTGCTGGCGATGCAAAAAAATGCCGAGCAGATCAGGCTTTTCAATGAAAAAAACAGCGCCCTGATGATCAGGTCTCTTGGAAATAACACTTCTGAACACCTTCATAGCCAGAATCCATAAACCCCGGGGAAGTGTGGCTATTCCTTAGCCAGGCACTGGTCATTCAATGGTCAGAATATAACAAGAACATATAAAATACTCATCATTGAAGAATAAGGCAAACAGCCAACTGCCAAGGGCTAAAAGCATTCATTATTATTTATCCTGCCTCCTGATTTCTGAATGCATTCCCCATTCAGAGAAATTTTATGTAATTTGGTATTCCGTCTTTAGCAACCCATAACAAGCATTCAAAATGACCAGAAAAGAAGAGTCCGTCAGCTATTTTCGTAACAGCTTCAATTGTGCCCAATCGGTGCTTTCCGTTTTTCATGCGGATTTCAATCTTCCCGAAGACACCGTCCTGAAAATCGCCACCGCCTTTGGAGGAGGAATGGGCCGTCAGCAGTTTACCTGTGGCGCAGTCACCGGGGCCTTGATGGCGCTGGGCCTGAAATATGGCAAAGGGAGGAATGACAGCGATGAAAAGAAGAAGGAAACCTACCGGCATACCGTTGACTTCTTCAATGAATTCAAAAAACAACATGGTTCTATCAGTTGCAGGGAACTGCTCGAGGGACTGGATATGCAAAATCCCGACGACATGAAAGAGATCAACCGAAGGGATATGTTTCGTACCCACTGCGAAAAATATGTGGGAGATGCCGTGGAGATAGCAGGGAAAATCATTGGAATAGGACAATAGCTTTGAATCACCCTTGAAATAAAGCAACGCCTGATAATCTGAAACCTACCAACTAAAAAATCTGAAATATGAAATCACCTCTGATCAAACCTCTGCTCCTTGCATTTATAGCCATTCTCATGCTGGGCATGGCAGCCTGTCATGCTGCAAAAGACAGGCAGAATCCTGAAGGAAAAACCGACATCCGCGTCAATCAGGTTGGATATTACCCATCGTCGGTCAAGAAAGCCATGGTGGTGAACGCCACCACCAAAACCTTTGAAGTGCTCGATACAACGGGTAAAAAGGTATTCAGTGGGAATCTGCTTGATGAAGGCTCCTGGGACCAATCAGGCGAAAAGGTTAAGGTGGCCGACTTTTCTGCCTTCAGCCGGGTTGGGACTTACTGCCTGTATGTGCCAGGGAAAGGCGAAT
>JAKAMP010000191.1 GCA_021812865.1 Bacteroidota bacterium
ACCGCTAGGGCCCATGGTGCCAAATCCGTGCGCATCGTCAATCAGTACACGGAAATTGTATTTTTTCTTCAGTTCAACGATCTTGTCCACTTTGCCAAGGTCGCCCGACATGCCAAACACGCCTTCTGTAATTACCAGGATACCGCCTCCGGTTCCTTCAACCCACTTGGTGGCACGCTGAAGTTCCTTTTCAAGGTTCTCCATATTATTGTGCGGGTAAACAAATCTTTTCCCGAAATGAAGGCGCAGGCCGTCGAGAATGCAGGCATGCGATTCGCTGTCGTACACGATCACATCGTTACGTCCAACTAAGGTATCGATGATTGAAATCATTCCCTGGTAGCCGTAATTGAGAAGATAAGCAGACTGTTTCTTCTCGAATGCAGCCAGTTCTTTTTCCAGTTGTTCATGTTTGGAAGTTTGTCCCGACATCATCCTGGCGCCCATGGGATATCCCATGCCATATTCCTTTGCAGCTTCAGCATCGGCTTTTCTCACTTCGGGATGGTTGGCCAGTCCCAGATAGTTATTCAGGCTCCAGTTCAGAACCATCTTGCCCCTGAATTTCATCCGCGGGCCAATTTCGCCTTCCAGCTTCGGAAACATAAAATATCCATGGGCTTCCTTCTTGTACTGTCCCAAAGGGCCCATGCTGGCTTTGATTTTCTCAAATATATCCACGACGATATTTTTTTAGTTTAACGGCACAAACCTACATGAAATTTGCAAAACTTTCAAAAACTGAGCAAAAAAGTTATAACCGGCATCGCTAAACCTTCGGACAGGCAAGGTATTGAGAAGAAGTATTTGCAGAATTTCGCCCGGATTCTGAACGTACGCTATACTAAAAATGCATAATCGCCGTTAATCTGCTTTGATAACTTCGTTTCAACCAGGGTTATCAAAGGGACATGCTGGCAGATCGGCAATTGGTTTTTGGATAGCATGAGAAAATATGGGGATTATTCCCTGAGGGAAAGGAATATGGATGAATGGTATTTTCCTTCGAAAAAATGATGAAAATGTTTAATAATTTGTCGATTAAGTGTATTTTTGCACCACCAATTTTGAAAATGA
The DNA here is from genome assembly GCA_021812865.1 of Bacteroidota bacterium. Taxonomy (GTDB): domain Bacteria; phylum Bacteroidota; class Bacteroidia; order Bacteroidales; family JAAYUG01; genus JAKAMP01. Next base: position 1,078 of record JAKAMP010000191.1, read on the forward strand.
AAAAATTCAAAGTACCCTATATCCTTCTGGCTTTCGTGCTGTTCAGCTCATGTCAGGGCTATAACAAACTGCTCAAAAGCGGCGATGTGGACCTCAAATACCGGAAAGGGATCGAATATTACAATAAGGGCGATTATGTAAGAGCCGGAACACTGTTTGACATGATTGGTCAGATATATCGTGGCACACAGCGTGCCGATACGGTGGGTTTTTATTATGCCTATTGCCTGTATAAACAGGAAGATTTCATTATGGCCGGCCATTACTTTAAGGAATTTGCCGATGCATATCCTCGTAGCCGGTTTGCTGAAGAGGCCGATTACCTGAATTGCTACTGTTATTATCTGAATTCGCCCAGGCCCGAACTGGATCAGGAAAGCACAGACCAGGCGCTGGATGCCCTGCAACTGTTTGAACTGAAATATCCCCAAAGCACCCGTATTAACGAATGCAACAGGCTTATCCAGGATTTGCGTGAAAGGCTTATGACTAAAGATTACATCAATTCAAAACTGTATTTCGACCTTGGCTATTACAAGGCAGCCGTCATTACCATCCGTAATTCCCTTACCAGGTACCCTGATAGCAAATACAGGGAAGACCTGATGTATCTACTCTTCATGTCGAATTACCTGTTTGCAGAAAACAGCGTGCTCTCCAAACAGAAAGAACGTTATCAGAACGCCCTTGACGATTATTATTCTTTCGTGGCAGAATTCCCAAAAACCAAGTATGCTACGGAAGTTCAGAAAGCATATAAAAATCTTGCCGAACAACTGAAACTGTAAAGACGATGAACATGAACAATGCAATGGGAGACTACAAGAAATCCAAGGCTTCAACCACTACGGTGACCTATGATCTTGATAAGTTTGAAGATAAAACAGGGAATATTTATGAATCGGTATGCGTGATGTCGAGGCGCGCCAACCAGATATCGGTGGATATGAAACAGGAACTCAACCGGAAACTGGAAGAATTTGCCAATTATACCGACAACCTGGAAGAAGTGTTCGAGAACCGCGAGCAAATAGAGATTTCTAAGTTTTACGAACGGTTGCCCAAGCCTACACTCATTGCGATGCAGGAATTTATGGATGACCAGGTGTATTACCGCAATCCAAACAGGAAGCAGGAATAATCCATTCTCCTTTTTATGCTGAAAGGAAAGAAAATCATACTGGGAGTGACAGGAAGTATAGCAGCGTACAAGGCTGCTATTCTTGTCAGGTTACTGGTGAAGGAAGGCGCCGAGGTGAAAGTGATCATGACGCCCCTGTCCAGGGAATTCATCACACCCCTCACCCTGGCAACCTTATCAAAGAACCCAATCCTGGTAGATTTTTTCGATCCTGAAGACGGGCGGTGGAACAGCCATGTCGAAATCGGCATTTGGGCGGACGCATACCTCATTGCGCCTGCCACTGCCAATACCCTGGCAAAAATGGCCCACGGCATGGCCGATAACCTGCTGCTTACCACCTACCTTTCCGCACGGTGCCCTGTTCTTGTCGCTCCGGCTATGGATGTTGACATGTTCAATCATATTGCCACCCAGGAGAATATCCGCCTTCTCCATTCACGTGGGGTACACGTCATCGAACCTTCTTCAGGAGAACTGGCCAGCGGACTGGAAGGCAAAGGCCGGATGCAGGAACCCGAAGTCATTGTTAATTCACTGAAGGAACTCTTTAATAAAAATTTGGATACCCTGGGATCAAAAAAAAAAGTTCGGCCATTAAAAGTACTCGTAACAGCGGGCCCAACGTACGAGCCCATTGACCCAGTCCGGTTTATTGGAAATTACTCTTCAGGCAAGATGGGATTCGCTATCGCGAAAGCCTTCGCAGGCCAGGATCACGAAGTCATTCTCATTACAGGTCCAACCTCCCTGGATATTTCTCATCCCAAAATAAGGCTCATCAGAGTACAGACAGCTCTCCAGATGCATGACGCGTGCCTGGAATATTTCCCTTCCTGCGATTGTGCCGTTCTTTCAGCTGCTGTGGCCGACTACACACCTGCTGTCAGGGCTGAACAAAAGATCAAACGTGACAAGGACTACCTGCATCTTGAACTCAAGGCCAACCCTGACATTGCTTCTGCACTCGGACAAATGAAAACCCAAAAACAGGTAACAGTAGGTTTTGCACTCGAAACGGCCAATGAACGGGAAAATGCAAAGCAGAAGCTTGCCAGGAAAAACCTTGATTTTATTGTACTGAACTCACTCAACGAGGAAGGCGCTGGATTCAATACCGATACAAACAAGGTGACCTTTATCGATAATCACAATAAGGAAATAGAGTTTCCGTTGAAAGGCAAAGAAGAGGTTGCCCAGGATATCCTCAAAAAGGTATATACTTATTTTTGAACCATGAAACGTCTGTTTTTGCTTCTTCCTGCCTTACTTTTTCTGACCCGGTCTGGGGCACAGGAGCTCAACTGCAATGTGCAGGTGGTTTCCCAGCAGATTCAGGGAACCAACAAACAGGTTTTCCAAACCATGCAGACGGCCATATACGAGTTCATGAATACCCGCGTGTGGACCAATAATGTATTCAAGTCTGAAGAAAGAATTGAATGCAACCTCCTGATCAATATTACCGATCAGCCTGCATCCGACCAGTTTACCGCCACCATGCAGGTACAATCCAGGAGGCCTGTATTTGGAACTTCGTACAATTCAGTGATGTTAAACTACATGGATAACAATGTGCAATTCAACTACGTGGAGTTCCAGCCGCTCGAGTTTAACGAAAATTCATACAACAGTCTCACTTCCCTGCTGGCATTCTACGCCTATTATATTATAGGCCTCGATTATGATTCCTATTCCCTATACGGTGGCACCGACTATTTTCTGAAAGCCGAGAAAATTGTGGACAATGCACAGAGTTCATCCGATAAAGGCTGGAAGGCATTTGACGGGAAAAGCAATAAAAACCGGTACTGGCTCGTGAAAAACATCCTGGACAAAAATTATGAGCCCGTGCGTGAATTTATTTACAGGTATCACAGGCTTGGGCTCGATGTAATGCAGAGCAAACCCAACGAGGGCAGGGCTGAAATCGCTTCGGACCTGAAACTGCTTCAGAAGGTATACCGCCAGAAACCCGATTTCTATATGCATCTGCTTCAGGTGGTTTTTGATTCCAAATCGGACGAGCTGGCCAATATATTTTCAGAATCATATCCAGATGAGGCATCGAGGGTGCTTGCCATTCTTGGTGAAGTCGATCCCGCCGATGCCAGGAAATACGAAAAGATCAAAAAATAGTCCTCATCCGTTTCTATATTCATGGTTGTGCTGCTTCCCCAATGGCAAGAGGCAGGCTATGTGTTTATAAGATAATTTTTTGATTTTCCTTTTTTGCACTATTTTCGATTCTCGAACAACCGGTTTTGTTTATGCTGCAGGCCCTGTCAGTACAGAATTATGCACTCATCGAGGAGATCACCATCGATTTCCGGCCAGGCCTGTCTATAATAACCGGTGAAACCGGCGCTGGCAAATCCATCTTGCTTGGCGCCATGTCGCTCATTTTTGGCCAGAGAGCCGATTCGGAAGTGCTACGCGAGAAGGAAAAAAAGTGTGTTGTGGAAGGCACTTTCAATATTCGCAATTATGAGCTGAACGATTTTTTTGTGGAAAATAATCTGGATTATGCCGACCATACCGTTCTACGCCGGGAAATAGCCCCGAATGGCAAATCCAGGGCCTTCATCAACGATACACCTGTGAATCTGTCGGTTCTTCGAGAACTGGCGCTCAAACTGGTTGATATTCATTCGCAGCACGAGAATCTCGAGATGAACAATCAGCTCTTTCAGCTCAAGGTGGTCGATACCTGCGCCGGTAGTATAAAACTGAGAAAGGAATACCAGGCAGGGTACAGGGAATACCGTTCTCTGGAGCAAAAATACCAACAAATGCAGCAGGATGCAGAAAAGGCCAGGGCCGATTTTGATTATTACCAGTTTCAGCTCAATCAGATCAATGAGGCCAAAATACTGGAGGGCGAGGAGAAGGACCTCGAAAGAGAACTATCTGTGCTAAGCCATGCGGAGGAAATCAGGAACAATCTTACGGCCGTCTATGAGCGCCTTACCGGAGAAAACGGGTCGGCCATTAACTTGCTGAAAGAGTCGGCCGGGCTGGTACAGAAAATTTCAGGCTATTATGCTGCTTCCTTGGATATTCTCAAAAGATTGGAAAGCGCATGGGTCGAACTCAAAGACATTGCCGGCGAAACAGGCTCATTTGCCGCATCGATGGAAACAGATCCCAAGCGTCTTGCCTATATTATGGAGCGGCTCGATCTGATCAACTCCCTGATGCAGAAACACAGGGTGGCCACCTCCCGTGAACTGCTTCAGTTAAGGGATGAACTGCAGGGCAAGCTCAGCCTGATTACCTCTTATGATTCACAGATAGAGGAGCTTGCACATGAACTGCAAAACAGCAGGGAAAGGCTGAAGGTGATGGCCGACAAGCTCACTTCGCTGAGGAAAAAAGCTGCATCCGGAATTCAGAAGGATGTATCCATGATGCTGAAAGATCTTGGTATTCCTAATGCCCGGTTTGAAATTGCCATGAGCAATCTCCCCGATTTCTCTGCATATGGGAATGACAAGGCAGAATTCCTCTTTTCTGCCAATAAGCAGTCCGACCTGCTCGAGATTTCTCATGCGGCCTCGGGGGGGGAGATTTCCAGGCTGATGCTTGCCATCAAATCCCTTCTTACCCGTACAATGGACCTTCCTACCATTTTTTTCGATGAGATCGATGCCGGCGTTTCCGGTGAAATTGCTCACAAAATGGGCAACATGATCCGCGAAATGGCCGAACACATGCAGGTGATCAACATTACGCACCTGCCCCAGATCGCTGCAAAAGGCCAGCACCATTACCTGGTCTATAAAAAAGACACAAAAGAAGCCACCCACACTTATATCAGGCTCCTTACCCCCGAAGAGAGGATCACTGAAATCGCAAAGATGATCAGCGGGGAGGAGGTTACCAGCGCCTCCTATCAGAATGCCCGCGAGCTCCTGGGTATGAAGATCGGA
>JAKAMP010000192.1 GCA_021812865.1 Bacteroidota bacterium
TATTACAGTGACGGAACACAGAAAACCGGCTATTGGAACAAGAATCAATATGTAGGGACTTCACCTTCGGGGAATAACGTTACCTCTGGTAATCAGACGGTGGGTTGTCAGTCGGGCGACTGCAGCAACGGGTACGGAGTGAGAACCTATGAGGGTGGAGGCAGGTACGAAGGCAATTTTAAGAATAATCTGCGCGATGGCGAAGGAACCTTTACCTGGAAAGAGGGGGACAAGTTTTTGGGTCACTGGGTAGCAGGCGATTATACAGGCTATGGAACCTATTATTACAGTAACGGGACGCAGCAAACCGGGTATTGGAATAAAAATGTCTATATCGGATCAGCCCCCGATGAAAGCCTTACGGGTTGTCTTTCCGGCAACTGCAACGAAGGGTTTGGCATTAAAATATATGATGGCGGGGGACGGTATGAAGGCTATTTCACGGGCGGATTGCGAAACGGGCAGGGTACATACTACTGGAAAGAAGGCGAAAAATATACCGGAGAATGGACCAGTGGACTGCTTACCGGCATAGGAACCTATTATTATGCCAATGGAACCTCAAAATTCGGTTATTGGGAGAACAGCGAATATAAGGGTACTTCCAGGCCGGGACAGACACTTTCAACCGGTTGCATTTCCGGTAACTGTAACGATGGGTATGGTGTATTTGTTTTTGACAACGGAGACCGCTACGAAGGATCTTTCAAAAACAATAACCAGAATGGATTTGGAACTTATACCTGGGCCAGCGGAAATACATATGCAGGCAACTGGATCGATGGCAAACAGAACGGCCAGGGCAAGAAAACCTTCACCGATGGCTATATTCAGGATGGATACTGGAAAGACGGCAGCTTTTCAGGAGAAAGTGATAGGTATTCATCACGTTGCATATCAGGCGATTGTGACAATGGTTACGGAACCTATACCTGGGACAATGGTGAAAAATACCAGGGATATTGGAACGACATAAAAAGAAATGGCCAGGGTACGAATTATTATGCCAATGGCGATGTGTATACTGGAAACTGGAAGAACGATCAGCAGGATGGTTTCGGCACCATGAAGTTTCACAACAGCGACGTATATGTAGGAGACTGGAAACTTCACAAAAAGGATGGAACAGGAACCTACACTTATGCCACCGGAGAAAAATACACTGGAGAATGGAAAAATGACCAGTTTGACGGTCAGGGAACCTACTACAATGCTGATGGGACTTCCAAAACGGGTATGTGGCATAATAATGAATTCCAGGGAGAAAGATCTGACGGTACCGTAAATACCTCAGGATGTGTTTCAGGCAACTGCGACAATGGTTTCGGAACCTATGTGTTCCCCGATGGCGAAAAATATGTTGGCTATTGGGTGGATGGTAAACGTAACGGCCAGGGCACCAATACCTTTGCAAGTGGAGCGGTGTATACTGGCGAATGGCGCAACGACCTGAAACATGGCTATGGACAGTACAAATACCCGGCATCCAAAGATTTTGACTACTATATCGGTTACTGGGAGAACGACAAATTCAACGGCCGCGGAACATTGGTCTATCGTAACGGTCAGAAATATGAAGGTTCGTTCAGGGATTACCAAATGGATGGAGAAGGGACCCTGTATAACAACGACGGCACCATAAAATCAGGGATATGGAAAGAGGATAACTATGTGGGCAAAAGCCTGGACAATTACGGATGTATCTCGGGCAACTGCAACAATGGTTTTGGCACATACTCGTTTGAAAGCGGCGAAAAATATGTGGGGAACTTCAAAAACGGTGAATATTCAGGTACAGGAACCTATTATTTTTCCAATGGCGACAAATACACCGGCGAATTCAAAAACAGCGAGAAAGACGGGCAGGGGACCTACATTTTTGCATCTGATAGCAGAAAATATGTGGGTGGCTGGACGGCCAATAAATACAATGGTTATGGCACCATGTATTATGCCAACGGGACAGTCAAAGCAGGCAATTGGAAAGACGACCAGTTTCTTGGTGAATTGAACAACCATGCCATTCCTCCCCAGATCAGCTGGATCACACCCGAGTACTATGCCACATCTTCTTCCACAGCGAATACGGTTATCAAGGCTTGTATCAAGTCCACATCCGATCTGAAAAATGCCAGCCTGATCGTGAACGGTCAGGTGGTGGCCGATAAACTGGTAGCCGGCCCGGGCGCAAAAGATGGAGATTGTGCTTTCACCCTTGAGAAAACCATCACCCTGAAGGAAGGAGATAACCAGATTGAGATTTCTGCTGAAAACCTGAACGGGGAATCTCGATCGGAGGTGAGAAACGTATCCTACACGCCAAATTCAGGCTCTGTAAAATATGCCCTTCTGATAGGGAATGACAAATATACCATCGGAACACTCAAAAATCCTGTGAATGATGCAACAGCCATGTCAAAGGAACTGAAACAGCTTGGTTTTAATGTAATTCTGGTGACCGATGGCACAAGAGATCAAATGATCCGAAGTATCCGGAGTTTTGGTGAAAAAATAAAAGAAAGCAAGGGAATAGGACTCTTTTATTATGCCGGCCATGGAATACAAATGAATGGTGATAATTACATCATTCCATCGGATGCTAAAATTGAAAAAGAACAGGATGTTGATCTTGAAGCCGTCAATCTTAACTACGTGATGGGAGAATTTGATTATGCGCAGAATCAGACAAACATCGTCATTCTGGATGCCTGCCGCAACAACCCATTTGCCCGCAGTTTCCGGTCAGCCGCAAATAATGGCCTTGCCACTGTTACAGCGCCGCAAGGAACTTTCATCGCTTATGCTACCGCTCCGGGATCGGTTGCATCGGATGGCTCGGGTTCAAATGGGTTGTATACTCAGGAATTACTGGCAGCGCTGCAGATCAAGGGGCTAAAAATTGAAGATCTGTTCAAGAAAGTGCGGTCAAGCGTGTACGACAAATCAAACAAGCAACAAGTACCGTGGGAGAATTCATCGCTGTTCACAGACTTTTATTTCAACAAATAACCAAAGGGGGGATATTCATTCTTCATGAGCCATATAAAGCCATCCATTGCCCTGCTGAATGACAGGCAGGTGACCGCAGAAAAGCTGACTGTTCTGATGCCCTCGTCAGGCATGAAGCTATATGAGGTGATCAGGGTAATCCATGGCACAGCTGTATTCGTGAACGACCATATGGCAAGGCTCGGGCATTCGCTGCAACTTACCGTACCTGAGCTTTCCTTGCCCGCAGCTAAACTCCTGGGGAATTTACAGACCCTTATCGCAGTCAACCAACTAAATGAGGGGAATATCCGGATTGATATTGGCATTGCGGAAGGCAGCATGAATATTGCCCTACAGGTTGTTCCGCACCATTATCCTGTTCCGGAGGACTACCGCAAGGGTGTACACCTTATGTTTTTCAGGGCAAGCAGGGTGAACCCGAATGCAAAGATCATGCATACCTCACTGCGTGGGGAGATTGAAAAGGTGCTGAGGGAAACAGGTTCATACGAAACCCTCCTGGTGAACCAGCAAGGATATGTTACAGAAGGAAGCAAATCAAATTTTTTTGCCGTTGACGGTACTTCTATTGTCACTCCCCCTGCACATGAAGTTCTCGAAGGCATTACTCGGAAATATATCATTGAACTCTGCAAATCAGAAGGTATTCCTTTACGCGAAACTTCAGTGCATATCACGGAGTTTCCCCGTTTCGATGCCCTTTTCATTACAGGAACTTCCCCTAAAGTGCTTCCGGTACATTCCGTTGCCCATTTCAGGTTTAATGTAACCCATTCCTTTTTGCAAATCCTAATGAAGGCATACGACAGACTGCTTGACAGTCAGACACATAAAGGATAAAGCAACGTACCGTATGACCAATTGCCTTGAGGGGCCTGTGCAAACAAATGGCAGTGCTGTTCAGGCTCTTACCCAATTAGATTTCCTGATAACAATCATTTGGCCGACCCAAAAAAATGCCCATCTTTGCGTTTTCAAGTTGAAAACGACATGAGATATGACATTGTGATCATCGGTGGAGGCATTGTAGGCGTTTCTACAGCTATGAAACTGATGGAAAAGAACCCGGGCCTCAGGGTGGCTGTACTCGAAAAAGAAAACAGGCTGGCTCCCCATCAAACCGGAAACAACAGCGGAGTAATCCACTCCGGAATTTACTATAAGCCCGGAAGCCTGAAAGCAAAGGAATGCCAGTCCGGCTACAGGCAGATGCTCGAATTCTGCGACCGGGAAAATGTACCCTATGACCTCTGTGGCAAGATCATCCTCGCTACCCATGAAAACCAGCTTACCCGGCTTGAAAACCTTTACAGCAGGGGATTGGAAAACGGCCTTTCAAAAATCAGGAAACTCGGAAAAGATGAAATAAAGGAATTTGAACCCCATGCCCACGGTCTGCAGGCTATATGGGTGCCTTATACCGGGATTGTCAACTATGCAAAGGTGACCGAAAAGTACGGGGAAATTTTTACACGCCTTGGAGGGTCCATTTTTATGGAAAACAAGGTTGAAAATATCATCAAGTACTCCGGTTATTCTGAAGTGATCACTCAGAAAGCCACTTACGAAGCAAAGCTGGTAATCAATACCAGTGGCTTGTATGCCGACAAGATCGCTGCTTTGAACTGGAAAAACCTGAAGGTAAAAATCCTTCCTTTCCGGGGGGAATATTACATTCTGAAACCCGAGAGGCAGTACCTGGTGTGCGGATTAATCTATCCCATGCCCGATCCGGCATTTCCGGTCTTAGGGGTACACTTTACCAAAAAACTCGATGGTACGGTCGAAGCCGGTCCGAATGCGGTACTGGCCTTCAAGCGGGAGGGATATAAAAAATCCGATTTTTCCTGGAAAGAGTTTTCCGATTTCGTATTCTGGAAAGGGTTTATTCATGTGGCTCGCAAACACTGGAAAATGGGACTTGGCGAGTATTATCGGTCATTCAACAAAATAGCCTTCACCCACGCCTTGCAAAAAATGATGCCTGAACTCCAAATGGAAGACCTGATTACTGGAGGAGCAGGAGTGAGGGCCCTGGCTGCCGATGCCGACGGAGGCATTCTGGACGATTTCATGTTTGTGGAAGACCAGCATATCCTCAATATACTGAATGCTCCTTCTCCTGCTGCCACCGCGTCACTCTCCATAGGGAATACCATTGCCGATATGGCGCTGAAAAAACTGTAAAACAATATTTTTCCTGCCGGGAAATTGATAGTTTTACAGTGGATTATTCCGGTATTCATATGACAAAACATTTGCTGACAGTAGCCGTTTTACTGGCCTTTATTATGGGTACGGCTACCGCTCAGCGACAGATATATTCCACTTCAAGCGGAGAATTCATTTTCAGCCAGGCAAATGTTGAAAATGGCGGGAAGGCTGTGCCTTCCATCCTACGGTTTACCTGTTTCCTTCATACCGGCGAATACTGGCATCTCGATTTCTCCGATATGCTGGGCATGTACACAGGCATAGGGGTACGCAATGTGGGACTGATCACAAAAGGTCAGAATGACCCCGTTACCGGGGTGGACAAGATCAAACGCCGCTCCTATGCACTCGGTATTCCTCTCGCCTTTAAGTTTGGTTCATTCCATAATAACTTTTACCTATATGCCGGGGGAGAGTATGAATGGCTATTCCATTACAAGGAAAAGCATTTCATAGGCGACGAAAAGATCAAATTCACAGAATGGTTCAGCCACCGCACCAACACTTTCGTTCCTTCGGTGTTCGTCGGGCTGCAGTTCCCCAAGGGCCTGAACCTGAGGGTGAAATATTACCTCAGCGATTTCATGAACAGGAATTATGTTGATGAAAACGGCAATATGCCCTATGCCCAGTTCAGCACCCGGGTGTACTACCTATCTCTATCCTTCAACCTGAAGACTAGAAAAGTAAAGGAAAAACTCACCCACCGGGATACGAACTTTGCCATGCTTCAATCATCATTCCATTGAAAGGCCTCGTTCTCAAGTCAACCGGAAGCTGGTACAATGTGCAGACCCCAACAGGCGACGTTGTGCTGTGCAAAATCAAAGGTTCCCTCAGGCTTGCAGGCAGCAAGGGCACCAACCCTGTGGCTATTGGCGATTGGGTGGATAT
>JAKAMP010000193.1 GCA_021812865.1 Bacteroidota bacterium
TATGACAGGCGCTGTTTCACAAAAAGATGGCAGCGGCAATCTCCTGCTTATTACCGATGCTACCCAGCAGGCTGTTTGGGCTCCCAGCGCCAACGAAATGGGTCCCGGCGGAACCAACTCTCTCTGGATCGAGAACTATGCTCCCTCGCAGAATTTCAGCAAGTTCATGGTGAAAAACCAGGATCCTAGGCTTGGCATTTTCTTCGTGGAAAATGACCTCACCGATGTTGCCATCGACAGCCTCAAAGTTTCTGGGGTTACCATTCCTAAATTTGCTACCCAACCTGTGGTTGAACCTTGGGAACGCCTCATCGGTGCTCCGGTTGCTCCCGATTCCAATGCCATCACTGATTATTTTGGCTCCACGCTCACCGACCGGAATGGAAAAATGTACAGCCGCCTGCCTTATGTGGATTATAACCTCATCAAACCTCAGCAGAACAATCGCAATGGACAGTATGAGAATATTTTCCTGGGCGCTCCTGAAGTTTGTCTCTACCTGGCTGAATTCATTGAAAAAGGGTACGTTTCAGGTATCGGGACTGCAAAGGACTGGTATGAAAAAGGCGTTCGTCTCTCCTGCCAGAATTACGATGGCAAGGCTTCTCTTGCACAGGTTACCAATTATGCTATCCGTGCAATCAGCTCAGCCCAGATAGATAATCTGCTCGCTCAGCCTGCTGTACAATATGTTAATGGTGATCAGGGTAATGTAGAAAAGATCATTCTCCAAGAAATGGTGAACTTCTTCGATAATCCATACGAAGGTGTTGCTGTTGCACGCCGTACTGGTTATCCCAGCCGTAACAGTACTATCTGGGCATGGGAACCTTACTGGGTATCTAGTGTAGAAATGAAATTACCCCGACGCTTCCCCTGGAGCACGCCAACGGATGCGACCAACAAGGCAAACTGGCAGGCAGCGCTTACCCAGCAGGGATTCACAGCCGATGACATCACTTTCAGTGTTCTAAATTCGCAGCGAGTATGGTGGGATCAAAATTGCCCCGATTACGGTAATGGCGGAATTGCAAAATAAGTAGTTGTAGTTAGTAATAGGTTTAGTTAGTAATTAGCGTAAGTTTGGAAAGGCTGGCACCTGAAAAGGGAACCAGCTTTTCTTTTTTCGCCTTGTGAAATCGCCATTTATCGGATGAAATGGAATAACGAAAGTGAATTATCTTCGCATGGTCATAATGCCACCCGGCTAATGTATGTCTTTGACTCAATATGAACAGGTAAGAATGACCGGCAGCAAGATCAGAAATACCAATTACTTTATATTGGCAGGGTTCATGACGGCCGCTATGGTTTTTTTGCTTGTGGTGCCGAAGGAATGGCTGTTTTCCGGCCATCCGTTCTGCCTTCATTACTACCTGTTTGGCGTACAGTGCCCCTTATGCGGATCTACCAGGGGGTTGTATTCCTTATTGCATGGCAACTTTACCCGGGCATGGGCGCTGAATTTCAATGTATTTTTGCTGGCAGTACTCTATTTGCTTGTGATCATCAGGGCATTCAGCAACCGTAGATGGGTGAACCTCTCTATCCGGTCGCTGCTTTGGGTTATGGCTGCCGGATATGTCATTCTATATATCAACAGGCTTATCTGATTGAATCGGCCGATTCACTGTTTTTCATCTCCACCAGGTTAAAATACTGCAATGCCATCGCTACCCAGGGAATGGCCTGCAACAGCGAGGAAATGATTACGATAATGGCAAGTACTATGCTGTATCCCTTCATAAAGGCTACCAACTGATCGGGATCAGGCTGATGATTCAAATTCAGGCTGATGAAAGATCCTACCGATAAGGCAAAATATATGAAATACGGGATCATTAGAACGACAGAAATAATAATATACATGACCAGCAGGATGAGAAAAGTCCACCACCATTGCCTGTTGCTCAGTTCAAACGTCCTCGATAAGGCATCGCCAAATCCCTTATTTTCGTAAATAAGGGTGATGTAAATAAAACTCAGCGAAACGGCAAGATAAATACCGGGCAGAAGGCAGAAGAGTGTACCAATACTGATCATCAGTCCGGCTAATATGGCTGTACCCAGCATGGGCCAGAAATTCGATCCTATCCGGTGTGACACATCCGCTGCAGTGAAATTCCCCCTGCCTCTTTCCACATACAGGGCAATATAATTATTGATCGTGGATATGAACATCAGTTTGCTAACCAGGAAAAGGACAATCATGAAGAAATAGAAAAACAGGATATCTTTCATGAATCCTGAAGGAACAATGGCTTCAGGATTGGCAAAAAATGGCATGAAGCGGTGAAAGAACAGGAACATGGATATGGCTGCCACCAGAATGAAAGGAAACGAAAAGTAGAGTACTGCCATCGCCAGGGGACGAAACTCCTGTCCTATAAAAACAAAAGTATCGGTGAATATGGCTCCGAAGTCGCGCCTTTTTTTGAATTCAACTGGATTCTTCTGCATGATTGAGAATTTTTCTGGTTGATTATCTTTTCAAAGTTAGGGATTTCCCCGATTAATCCCAGCATATCTTTCTTCGATAAATCATGAAACAATAGAAATTTCATGTTGCTGGCGGTTCCCAGCTTGAGCTGAGTCATGCCCGAAACCACAGGTTTTAGACCCAACAGGTAACACATTTGTGATTCAAAAAATGTAATTCTTACTGAAACCCTATTTTCAGGAATCCAATAATGTCATGTTTCTAACAGTTCTTTTGTAATTTTAATCAAGGTAAGTTCTTCTGTAAAATTGGCAGGAAATATGGATAATTTATCATTCCGGATGACAAATAGCCTCTTGCTTAAGCTGTGGCTTTCATTTTGATAGGAAAAGAAATACACTGTTCGGGTGCGATCATACAGAACGGTATAAAAAAAAAGACTATGAATTACCAGGAATTGATTGCACAATACCAGGAGGTTTGCGGACTGATTGCCGGCAGGAAAATGAATGAGGCCATTGATCACCTTAAACCCCTTGCCGATGAATGTCACAATCTTGAATTGTCTACCCAGCTTGAGAACCAGATTGACATATACCGGAACCTGCTTACCTATTCCTTTGCTCAGTACGATGATCCGGAAAAGGAGAAAGTTTATTTCAGGCTGATGCGGTCATTGTTAGAGCTGGCCGATAGGATAAAAGAAACAATGGTAAACCGGTATTTTCTACTATCCTATGCCAGGCAAAAGAGGGAGCTGGACAACCGGGCCCTTCTTACAGAAAGGGATTCAACCGAGATTGTTGAAAGCCTTGCCTTCGAAAAGGAAATCAGGCGCATTCTGGAAGATTTTTCCTCGGAAGGTTCAGGAAGTGGAGAGGAAGGGAAAAAGCTGCCTCACCATGAATTATCCAGGATCTTTCATATGCTTTGGCTTTCCGATCTCTTTAGGGAACCTGAAACACAGCTGGTACGTGGGCTGGTTATGGAAGCTGTCTTGCCCTGGCACGATAAATGCCTGGTGGTTAGCGCTATTACACTGAGCCTTATTCGGTATTTTGATCCAAGAAAGATCGAACTACTCTTTGATATTTATGAAGCCCGGGAAGACCAGGTTTGGCAAAGGGCGTTCGTAGGGCTGGTCATCGGGTTATACCTCTATGATTCAAGAATGGAAGCCTACCCCGATTTACTCAACCGTGTATCGCTGTACCAAGGGAATACCGATTTTGAGCGCAACCTGGAAATGGTTTTCATTCAGGTCATCAAATCGAAGGAAACGGAAAAAATCACGCGGAAGTTCCAGACGGAACTGTTTCCAGAGATGATGAAACTGAGGCCAAGGCTCGATGAAAAACTGGATCTGGAAAACCTGTTGTCGGATGCGATGCAGGAGGATAAGAATCCCGATTGGCAATCGCTCATTGGCGACAGTCCGGGTCTGTACGAAAAACTCGAAGAATTCTCCATGCTTCAGATGGAAGGATCCGATGTGTTTCTGAGCGCCTTTGCCCTGCTCAAACAATTCGATTTCTTCAAGGAGATTGGCAACTGGTTTGTTCCTTTTTACAAGGAAAACCAGGTGGTGAAGGATGCTGTGGAAGGCATCCGCGCCGATTTTGATGCCGATTCGTTCATTGATGGTTTGCAGAAATCATCTTTCATTTGTAATTCAGATAAATATTCGTTCTGTCTGAATGTAAACCGAATGCCTGCCCTTCAGAAATCCATGATGATCCAGCTGTTCAACATGGAGATCAATGGCATGAACGAAGAGGCCAGGGACGATCAGGCGCTGAACCGTTCTGCTGCCGACCGGACCATCATTACCCAGTACTTTCAGGATCTTTACCGCTTTCATAAACTGTATCCCGGCAAGGCAGAATTCACCGATATCTTCAGCCTGCCATTTGACCTGAATAACACGCATTTATACAGGCTTGCGGTGGACAGTGCAACTTTTCTTCGAAATATTGGAGAATTCTACTTTTCACGCGAATATTATACTGAAGCGCTCGGAATTTTTCAAAAACTGGATCAGGGGGAGAACAATCCCGAGCTGATGCAAAAAATGGCTTTTGCCAACCAGAAACTTGGCTTTTTCGATAAAGCAGTGCAGTATTATGAAAAAGCCCTTCTGCTGGAAACGCCAGGTATCTGGACTTTGAAAAAAATGGCACACAGCTACCGCAAGCTGGGTCAGTACAGTAAGGCCCTTGAATATTACCGGAAGGCAGAACTGCTCGATCCTGATAATCTGCAGATACAGACCAGCCTTGGGAATACTTGTCTGGACATGAAAGATTATGAAAGCGCCTTGAAATATTACTTCAAGGTGGCCTATCTTGCCCCGGACAACATCAAGGTCAGAAGGCCCCTGGGCTGGTGTTCATTTGTGCTTGGGCGTTTCGATGTAGCTTTGAAATACTTTACCGAAATCACATTGAAAGAGGGGAATCAGCATGATTATATGAACCTTGGACATGTTCAGTGGTGTCTCCGGAACAAGAAAGCAGCCATTGAAAATTACAAGACATCCATCAGAAAGTGCGGTTACCGTTTCGACTGGTTCCGCCAGGTGTTTGAAGAAGACGGGAAGATTCTTATTCATTTTGGAATACCTTCCGGAGACCTGCCCTTGATGCTCGACTATCTCTGGCTGTCTATGCAAGGCGAATGGCCTGCAAAATGAAAGCCAATTGATCATGTTATTATGGGTGTGACTGCCGTTCAGGAGGATATAGGTTTTCTCTGAAATTTCTATTAAATTAGGATAGGAATTAAGATTGCCCTGAATTTCTTTGACGGCTGAACGATTTGACCAGAGTGAAAACTTCCTCAGCCAGAATTTATCCACGTTATAAGAGGAGGTACAACTGAAACTGGGTTTAGTCCTTCAGGCAGGGACTGAGTTGGATGGATAACCTAATACCTTTCAACATGAACACCCGTCCACTTTCACCACTATCCTTTCCTGACGCTGTATCCCTTGGCTTTGATATCGGGTCGGTATCGCTGAATACAGTGATCATGAGCTCCGAAGATGAAGTCATTGCCGAATACTATGATTTCATTCACGGAAAGCCTTACGAAACTTTACTGGCAAGGCTTCGCCAGATTCTGCCGCAGATTAAAATGAGCCGGGTGGAAGGAGTTGCCTTCACCGGTAATGGGGGCAGGATGGCTGCGGAACATGTTGGGGGCAGTTTTGTGAACGAGATCATTGCCCAGGCTACTGCAGCAGGCGCGCTATATCCGGAAGTACGAACGGTGATCGAAATCGGAGGAGAGGATTCCAAACTGATCATGCTTGAAAAAGACCCGATAAGCGGGAATTCCAGACTGGTTGATTTTGAAATGAACAGCGTATGTGCTGCAGGTACAGGTTCATTTCTTGACCAACAGGCCCGAAGGATGGGCATCTCCATTGAAAGAGAATTTGTCGAACTTGCCCTGCGTTCGGCAAAGCCACCCCGTATTGCGGGCCGCTGCAGTGTGTTTGCCAAGAGCGACATGATCCATCTCCAGCAGATGGCCACGCCTGTGCACGACATCGTTGCAGGTTTGTGTTTTGCCCTGGCACGCAATTTCAAGAGCAATGTGGCCCGCCGGCATGAAATAAAAAGACCGGTGATCTTTTCGGGGGGTGTAGCCGCTA
>JAKAMP010000194.1 GCA_021812865.1 Bacteroidota bacterium
ATGCACGCCCGGGGATTTCACTCTGCACATGGACAAGCCGGAACTGGAATTGCCCATTCATTTATGGAAGGGATACATTCACAATGAAAGCGGACAGATTGCAGGTTCAGAAGGCAGTTTGGTCACAGCAACAAGAAACCAATATGGCAAAGGCGTTACCTTGTGGATTCCCTCGTTGGTGGGTATGGGCGCCTGGAGAAACGACGACTATGCCTTATCCAATCTGCTCAGGCAGGAGCTAGCTCCAGAGATTAACAGACTGCCGGTAAGCTTTGCTGAACAGAAGGATGGAATGATGATGCGTACGCTGCAATCGGGGAACAGCCTGGTAACCATTCTGATCAACAAATCGAAAGAAGCCAGGGAAGTGAAATTGCAGCTCCACTCTGCGCAAAAGGGAACGATATTGTATCAAAACAAGACTGGCAGGCTGGATAAATATACCGTCACCCTTGAACCCGAGGAAACAATGGTCCTTCAGTGGACGAATTAAAACGTCAGAATGCCCGGAAAGAGAAGAAACTTCAATACTTACCCGGTCTTAATATTATTGCCTATCTATGGAAGATCATAAATTCACCACAAAGGAAAACCTCATTCCTTTCACCCTGGTTACGGCCCTGTTTCTGTTCTGGGGCATACCCAGCAATATGAACGACATTCTGATCAAGCAGTTCATGAAGTCGTTCGAGCTGAACCGCCTGGAAGCAGGGCTGGTGCAATCGGCGTATTACATCGGCTATTTTCTGATATCGATTCCCGCAGCCATGCTGATGCGACGTTTTAATTACAAGACGGGCATTGTAACCGGACTGTTTTTTTTCAGTCTGGGTGCCTTTTTGTTTTATCCGGCTGCTCATAGCAATCATTTTACATTTTTCCTGGTTGCCCTGTTCATCATAGCCACGGGGTGCGGTTTTCTCGAAACGGGCGCCAATCCCTTCATTGCCCGTCTGGGCGATCCGGCCTCCTCGGAACGGAGATTGAATTTTTCACAAGCGTTCAACCCTCTGGGAGCCGTGCTTGCCGTTGTGGTGGGCAGGGCATTTATCCTGTCGGGTGTTGAGCCTACAGTGACTCAAATATCCATGATGAAGCAGCAGGGAATATACCAGCAGTTTCTTGAACGGGAAACCATGCGCGTGATCACTCCCTATTTGGCGCTGGGAACCCTTGTGCTGATATGGGCCATTCTGATTCTCATGACGAAATTTCCCAGGAGCGCTGAGGAAAAAACAGAAACAGCCTCAGATAGCAAAGGATCATTCCGGGAACTGCTGCGGTATCCTCACTTTATCAAAGGCGTGATTGCCCAGTTTTTCTATGTGGGGGCGCAGGTATGCACCTGGAGTTATTATATCCAATATGTGCAGGACTATACCCATCAACCCGAGAAGCTTGCCGCAGGTTTCCTGGTAGGAACGCTGGTAGCATTCGGCGTGGGAAGGTTCTCTGCAGCATGGATCATGAAATACGTCAATCCAGGATTGCTGATGGGGGTGTATGGATTGGCCAATGTCGCGCTGGTTTCCATCAGCATTCTCTTCCCCGGATGGGTTGGACTCTGGGCCATCTTTTTCACCAGCTTTTTTATGTCGGTGATGTTCCCGACCATTTTTGCCTTAGCCATCAAAGGACTGGGACCCAACACCAAGATTGGTTCATCGTTCCTGGTCATGGCCATTATCGGCGGAGCCGCCTTCACCCCCCTGATGGGACTGATGTTCCTGGCCACACACAGCATGGCCATTGCAATGACTGTCCCTCTGATTTGTTACCTGTTCATTACCTATTATGCCTTCTGGGGATCAAAGGTAAAAGGACAGGCTATGGCCGGATGAGAGATGTAGGAATAGCATTTTACAACGGGTCTGCTGGTATATTGGTCTGCTGGTCTACTGGTCTCCGCCGCGGCGGATGGTCTACTGGTCTCCGCCTCGGCGGATGGTCTGCGGGTCTCCGCCGCGGATGGTCTGCGCTACGGTATTTTTTAATGAGTCCATAGCTGTACCATTGTCTCACCGTCAAACCACTGTCTTACAACCGTCTGATCATCGTCTGTCCACCAACTATCAACCCCTTCCATCTGATCAAAGGATAAATTTTCAAAAGACGCAATTGTTCCCGCCGGGCCGTACTATTCCTGCGCCCTGAACATAAGCCGGTAGGCCGGTCGCAATTCAACCGGGTAATACGAAAGTTTTGCCTTACGCAACCCGGGCAAATCGAGATCCTCTTCCCTGTTGATATACCGGTAGCCCGCTTCCAGCATCATCTTTGAGGTTGCCTGGTTCACAAGCTGGTAAAGTCCCTTATACCCGGGAAATGCTTTCTCAAAATGCACCACGGCTGTCTCCGGATCGGCTTCTTCGAAAACAGAAAATGCGATCACCTTGTCCCCCGACTTGATCATACTGCCATTCAGTCCAAGTTCCTCATAATGATGAAGGGTGAAATCCAGGGCGAGCCATTCCTGTAAAAGGCCCTGATCTTTTTCGACCTGTTTGTCAAAGCATATCTTTTCAACCAGTTCAATACATTCAGCCATACCGGACAGGTCCAGTGGCATAGCTGACCAGGGAAAATCATGGCTGGCCTGCCTGATGAGATTCCTTTTCTTTGCATATTGCCTGCCGGGAAGGGTTGCCAGGTCCCCAGCATCATATACGTAATTCATTCTTCCCCTTTCATTGATGATTTCAAACCGGGAAACGAAGTCAGGATGTTTTTCCAGAAAACTGTGCGACACATTCTGCAGCCTGCCTTCATATTGCAGCGCGGTTAGTTGCTCAAGAAGCTTTTGTTGGCAATGATCTGTAAATTCTCCTATCGGCTGCAATAGGTAACGCTTATTGCCCTCCGGCCATAGAAAACTGAACAGTAGGCATTTATCGGAAAGTAAGGTCCATTCATAATGAAAAACCCTGTTCCAGGCCATCAGGCAGGCGAAAGTATACCCTGTAATATTCTGGGGATCGCTGAGCAGAATAGGTTCGAGAAGATGACGATCGTGAATTTCCAGAGGATGAAAGGAAAACTGGTTATACGGATGCTGCATAAATACTTAGAATGCAAAGATTAAAAGGTAATTTATTTGTAACAATATTTCAGGGCAAATGTTTGCTCAACATAACATGCATAGCAAATTCAGTTATCCGGCTTGACAGAAAGAATCATGGGAACATACTCAGGCATGACCTCAAAGCCAAGTTCACGATAAAAATCGGTAGTGCCGGGATTGGCAATGAGCGCTATCCAGGAGATCCCTCTTTTTCTGCAATGCGCAGTAAGCATTTTCACAATTCGAGATCCAATGCCCATTTTACGGTAGGGTTTTTCGATGAATATGTCCTGCAGGTAGGCATCGCTTGCCCCGTCAGAGATTGCCCTGCCCATACCAATGAGCCTGCCCTCCTCGGTTCTGACCGACACAAAACAGAAACTGTTTTTTACAAGCAGGGGAAGGTTTTCTCTCTCCGAAGGCAGGTCATTCCACCAGCCGGCTGCCTTGTACAAGCCTATGAGTTCATCCACGGGCGCTTCAGTGACAACAGCACAGAAAAACTTCAGGTTCCCTGTTTTGTGGATAGTTTGAGATTTCATGGTATTCAGGGAGATTTATGGTTAATTGATCAGTATAGGCAAAGAATGAAGAAAGAAATGAGCATAGTGAACAGGGTGACCACCAGGCCGGATTTGAGGAATTCAAAAAAGCCAATCCTGATTTTCTGGCCGGCGGCGGATTCAATGACAATGAGATTCGCCATGGCGCCAATGATGGTGGCGTTGCCTGCAAGGGTTGAAGCGGATGCCAGGGCAAGCCACAGGATATCGCTATGAGGGACCTTGAGCACCGGCAGCATGATGACTGTGAAAGGAACATTGCTTACGATCTGCGACATCAACAGGCTCAGTACATGGATTATGCCGATGCCACGGGGATCAGGCAACAAGCCTGAAGTATGTGTAAGCTTGTCCATCAGTCCGGCTTTCACCGCCCCCTCCACTACGATGAACAGGGATGCAAAAAAAAGCAGCAATACCCAGTCCACATTTTTGATGACGGCAGAAGGCCTTATTTTCCCGAAAATAAGGATAAGCGATGCACCGGCAAGGGCAATCACCGGAATGGATATTCCAAGCAGGTTGCTGAAGAAGAACATCACCGTAACGCCGGCAAAAATGGGTACAGAGAACTTCATGGAGTCATAGTTATAACCGAAGCTGGCCCCGTTTGCCTGGATGATCGTCCCTTTCCTGAATTCGGAGGGATAAACAAGTCTGATCACGAGAACAATCACAGCCATTCCCAGCAGGGATACCGGCAGGAGCCTGAGCAGAAATTCTGAATAGGGAATGCCGGAATTTATCCCAATAAGCATATTCTGCGGATTTCCCGTAATGGTCATGGCGCTGCCGACATTAGAGGCCAGAATCTCGGCCACCAGGTAGGGAACAGGATTGATCGACGAGGTTCTGCAGATGGCAATAATTACAGGTGTAAACAACAATACAACGGCATCATTTACCAGGAATGCACTGGCTATTCCCGTGATGAGCACCAGAAATACCAGCAACCGTGCGGGAGTACGCGACCAGAGAATCGTTTTTCGGGCTATCAGGGAGAAAAAACCATCGAGCTGAAGCGTGGCAATAATGATCATCATTCCGAGCAACAGGGCAATGGTATTGTAATCGATAGCCTTGACCGCTTCTTCGAACGACAGGATGCCGAAAACAATCATGGCTACCGCTCCGAAAAATGCAGCGGATGGCCTGTCGATGTTAATTCTGGGCAGGCGTGTAAAAATTATTCCGAGGTAGGTGATAATAAAAATGACGATGGCTAGGGTATGTGCGGACATCCTGTTCTTTTTTTGTAAAGCCCGTAAACTGCAGACAGCAAATTCTACTTACAAAGATGTTATTTCTTTTTGAAAGAATTTGCGATTCCATCAAAGGGATGAATCAAGTTTTTTTTATCTTCGAAGGCAGGATAAATCCTCCATGCAGAAGATCTGTCCGGTATCAAACCAACACAGTAAAACCTTAACAAAACCTGACTAATGAAAGCAAGTACCCTTTATTCGGTCATTATCTCACTTATCGTAGCCCTGGGCGGATTTCTCCTGGGATTTGACAGTGCGGTTATATCGGGCGCCACGCCGTTTTACAAAAGCTTTTTCCAGCTCGATTCCGGTTCCTACCTGATTGGTTTTTCAGTAGCTGCCATTATCCTGGGAGCCATTCTCGGAAACATCGTAGCAGGTCCGCTGGCCGACCGGTTTGGCAGGAAAATCATCCTGATCATTACGGCCTTTCTGTTCAGTTTTGCGGCCTTGGGTTGCGCCCTTTCAGGCAGCATTACCTTTTTCATTACGGCAAGGATCATCGGAGGACTGGGCGTTGGGATGGCCATTCTTGTGGCGCCCATGTACATTGCAGAAATTGCGCCCAAGAAGCTGCGCGGAACACTGGTAACCTTCAACCAGTTGAATATTGTTCTGGGCATCTCGGTTGCCTTCTTTTCAAATTACATCATCCTTAACAGGGTTACCGATCCAACGATGAACTGGCGCTGGATGCTGGGAGTCGGCGTTGTGCCTGCCTTTCTTTACTTTGTGCTTCTTTTCATAGTGCCCGGCAGCCCGCGCTGGCTTGTCCTGGTAGGCCGTGACGAGGAAGCAAAAAGAGTGATCCGCAAGGTGAACGGGGAAGACCAGGTAGAACCGGTATACAAAGAAATCAAGGCGAACATCGAAAGCAGCAAGAATATTGAGCGGGGCAGCTGGCGGGATGTGTTTTCGAAAAATATGAAAACCGTGCTCATTGTAGGTTTCGGAATCGCCTTCTTCCAGCAGATTACTGGCATCAATGCCATATTTTACTATGCGCCTATGATCTTCGAGATGGCCGGAGGAGGCAAGGATGTCGCCTTCATGCAGGCTGCCATACTGGGCGTTACCAATGTGATCATGACCCTGGTATCCATGGCCCTTATCGACCGGTTAGGACGCAAGCCCCTGCTGATCATCGGTTCTATCGGAATATTGCTGTCCAGGTCGCTGGTAGGGGGT
>JAKAMP010000195.1 GCA_021812865.1 Bacteroidota bacterium
ATTGTCCCCTCTTTTCAGGATTGCGTTTCATCTTCGGGTTCTTTTCTGACGTCGCTGCCCAGCCAGAACAGGTACACTCCTCCGGCTAGCATCAGGAATATTCCGACATAAACCAGGGGAAGCCAGGGATCATAAACGGCTTCAATAACACTAGTCTTTGAGGCAGGGCCCAGGGTGCTATCATAACTTTCCTGGTAAATAGTCCATTCCCTGATTTTATAAGGTTTGTTCACCTCGATGGTGGGGGTATCCAATTGCCCGTTTTTATTTTTGACTACAATTTTCGATTCGAATTTCTTCGGCTCCGGACTGGTGATGAAGAATAACTGTGAATCGGGAAGATTGATGTATCTGGGATTGACCCTCAAACCACCGTTGCATTACCGAGTCGCCGGTAAGCTCATAGGTGGCTTCAATATAGGCCACGGCAGCATTTCCTGGCTCCTTCGAGGGATAATATCCTAGGCTGTCCGAATACAGGGCATACGGCATCATGTCTTTTACATTGATTTTCCAATGCATATATTTTGTGTGCATACCCTTTTCAATCATAGGTAAAACCTCTCCCTGTGTAGTGACCAGGTCGCCTGTACGTGCATTTGCAATAGCCAGTTTAGGGCTATATTCGGTTAGTTTGAATTCCAGTAGTTTCATCGAGAAGGGGAGGGCAAGTATCTTGTGCTGTCCGGAATAGGCCATATTTTTGAAGTTTCCATTCTCAAACAACTCAACGGATAAGCGTTGCATGTCGCCCGATCCCAGCCCGCCGGCAACCAACGCAATGAACAGTCCGAGGTGATTGAGGAGAAAACCGGCATTCTTCCTGGTGAATGGGGTAGCTCTTCGCAGAATAACCAGGCCAAGGGAGAGCAGCAGGTAAACCTGGATGATAAGGAAAGGCCAGCTGTTTTTCATATGGGTGAAGCCGAGCATTTCAATAATCCGGCCAGCAGGCTTATCCTGGGGAATAAATCCCAGCAGGAGAACCAAAGCAGCATATACCGAGATGGCGCTGATGGAGCAGGGTATGCTCGAAAGCCACCTTACAAAAGAATTTTTCCGGAAGAAAAAATGCAAAACTGCGATGATTCCCAGGAACAATATCAGAATGATCAGGTTATAGGGCATATGCGGAGAATGCACCGGGGTTCCTCTGAAGATTACCTCCAGCGCAAAACCTAGAATAAGTAATTCAGCAGCCACAAGAAAGCTTTGGGAGTATCCCCAGGCTTTCCTGCCATTTGCCGGTGATTCTGTTTCTTTCTGATTTCTCAATTCCATAGCGTTTAGAAAAATGGATAAAATTATTCAAAATATCGTGAAATGCAGAGAAAAATGCTTCTGCTGCAGGGAAAAATTGCAATCACTTTTATTTGGAAATGATAGGTTTTTCAGCCTTCGAATGCGAATATCTTAAAAAAAGAGGCTGCCTCAAGGGCAGCCTCCGAAGTGCTATTCAGATAGTAAAACTAAGGAAGATTTTCAAGCGTGTTCTGCAGAAGCGCTTTTGCATATGGATAGTTGTGAACGCCAAAGCTATTATCTTTGTTGATCAGCATGAAGTTCACGATTGCTGCGGCCACGGTGTTGGTGATTGTGAGAGAGGGGAGACTTGCGTTATATGTCTTCTGGGCTGTGGTGAAACTCGATGTGGAGGATGATTTGTAGCGACCATTTGGGTTATAGTTTGGGTCATAGATGTCTGTATAGCCTGTGTAAGCGCCGGTTCCATCCTTGTCAAGCAAGGTGTCGAGTTTGGTTTCCAGCTGGGCGAACAAACCTTGGATTTCGGTCTGTTTTCCATTATTGTCGAAGGTTTTCAGTCCAACGTGGCAGGTTTGACAAACCGCAACATTGTCAGATCCCGACTCTGCATTGGCCATATTGAATGTGTGGCCGCCTGCGTAAATACCATCGGTTTCTCCCATGTGACAATCTGCGCATGCCATACCATTGTGTTGTCCTTGAATGTAAGCGATGGAACCCTGGAATTCAAAGGCGCCTTTGCCTGCGAAAATAGCGCTCTGGGCTCCGTAATGGGGTCCAAACCTGTAGCTGCCAATGGTCATAGTGGCAGTGGGCGTAGTAAGGTTGGGTTTCGGACTAACTGGGCGGGGCTGGTGACAGCGTGCGCAAACATTGGCTTTTTCACCAAGATCAAGATGAATGGTCGAGTCGATCAGCATATTAAATGCTGCGCCCCCTGTGAATGACCAGTCGGTACTGTCATATGCCTGATGGATATTATGACAGGTATAGCAACTGCCCACCGGGGAAGGATTGCTCGGAACATTCTTGACCGAGTAATTATTATAGAAAGGAGAATTGGCAATTACATCCAGGTAGCCCTGGCTGGAGTGGCAGGGTGCACAACCGGCACGCGATGCTTCAGCCACCGTTGTTCCAAAGAAGTGAATGGAATTGTCCAACTGCAGGGTCTTTGTTTCAATAATGTTGCTTGAATTGTGGCATTGCGTACAGGTAGCATTGGCATCCTTGCCATTTACTCCGTCTTTTCCATTTACGCCAGCAATACCAGCAGGCCCGGCAGGTCCTTCACAACTGCTGAAGAACATTCCCAGGGCCACTACCATTCCTGCAGCAAATGTCAGGTTAGTTAATCGTTTCATAGATTGTTTTTTAAGTTAGACCGATGATCATTTATTTCATTAATTAAAAATCGGAATTTTATAAATACTTGTGTTATTTCTGTAACAGGATTATTTCCTGATATGTCAAGTTATTTTACCGTATCGTGGCCGACATTTTCATTTCATAAAACCGGCTTTTGTCGATTTTGCTTCTTCCTGAAAAATTGAAAAAAAACAGGTACTTTTATAAAATGAAATACATAAATACACAATTATAATATTATCTGAATATGAAAAAGTTCTTCAAGATTCTGGGTATAGCCATCCTTCTGATCCTGGCCCTCCTTATCATTCTTCCCATTGCATTCAAAGGGAAAATCATGACTGTGGCCAAAACGGAAATGAACAACATGCTCAATGCCAAAGTCGATTTTGGCGACCTGAAGCTTTCCTTTATTAAAAGGTTCCCCAATGCTTATGTTGAACTGAAGAACCTGTCGGTCGTGGGTATCAACAAGTTTGAAGGTGATACACTGGTAGCATTCCGTTCTTTCAATGTAAAGGTCGACCTGATCAGTGTGATCAAAATGAAAGACATCAGCATAAAGGCGATTACCATTGACCATCCCGTTCTCAATGCCCTTGTGCTGAAAGATGGTACGGCCAACTGGGACATCATGAAGGATACAACTTCCACCCCTGCCGATACAACGACTTCTACCACCAAATTCTCGGCTAAGCTGAAAAAGTTTGAGGTGATCGGGGCCAATATACGCTATGATGACGAGAGCCTGGGTGTCGACGCTATCTTCAAGAACTTCAGTTTTACCTTGTCGGGCAACCTGGCAACCGATTTTACCACCCTGAAAATCAATTCAGAAACCCAGTATTTCACTTTTCTATACGATGGTTTTAAATATATTTCGAACGCTGCTCTGAAAATGAACGCCCAGATCGGGGCCGACCTGAACAAATATATTTTCACTTTCAAGGAAAATGAAATTCAGCTGAACGATATCGCCCTGGGTTTTGACGGGAAGGTTGCTATGCCGGCCGACAGCATGATTATGAACCTGACTTTCGCCACTAAAAAGACTGATTTCAAATCGATCCTGTCTATGGTGCCTGCTATTTATATGAACGATTACAAGGACCTGCAGGCATCGGGTACCATGAAGCTTTCCGGCCAGATCAAAGGGGTGATGATCGATTCTATCTATCCCGATGTGGATATCGCCCTGCTGGTAAACCAGGGTAAATTTAAATACCCCGCCTTACCGGCTTCGGTCGACAATGTTAATGTCGACATGAAGGCCCACTACGATGGCAAATTAACCGACAACTCCACCTTCGATATGGACAAGTTTCATATGGAAATTGCACAGAACCCGGTGGATGCCAAGCTGAATATAAAATTTCCCATTTCCGATCCGCTTATCAACGGGGAAGTCAAAGGCAAGGTAGACCTGGCCAATGTACTGAAAGTCATCCCGATTGATAGTACCGAACTTGCGGGGATCATTACAGCCAACCTCGATTTTATGGGCCGCATGTCTGCCCTCGAAAAAAACAAATACCAGGATTTTCGTGCTGCCGGTGAATTTGCAGTCGACCAGATGAAATATAAAAGCCCCATGCTGAAAACTGGTCTGACCATTCCCCAGGCCAGAATAGTCTTCTCCCCACAGTATATCGACCTGCAGGCTTTCGATATGAATATTGGGAAAAGCGATATGCATTTTACCGGGAAAGTGGCCGATTATATGCAATATGCATTTTCTAAAGGGGTATTGAAAGCCGATTTTAAGCTCGCTTCCAACCTGCTTGATGTCACCGAGATCATGTCGGGGCTGCCCACCGATACTACAAAACCCGCACCTGATACCGCCCAGATGAGTCTGATTGAGGTTCCGGGCAATATCAAGGCATTGTTCACCGCTTCATTCAAAAAGATACTATACGATAAGATGGTCATCGAGAATGCCAAAGGCGCCATTGAAGTGCTCGACCACCGTGCCCTGCTTAAGAACATTGCTATGAATATGCTCCAGGGAAGCATGGTGGTGAACGGTGAATATAATACGCAGGATTTGAAAAAACCCTATGTTGATCTTGATCTCAATATTTCCGACATCGATATTCCATTGGCTTGCAGCACCTTCAATACCGTTAAACTGATGGCTCCAGTTGCCGCCAATACCAAGGGGCGGATATCTTCAAGCCTTACCTTTACCAGTCAGCTGGATCAGCATATGAACCCTATATACCAGTCGATTACTGGCAAAGGCACCCTCAGTTCCAAGCAGGTAGCCCTGGTGAATTCCGCAACCATGAAAAAGATCGGCGAGGCGCTAAAGAGCGATAAATTTCAAAATATGGTATTCAAAGACCTAAACCTGAGTTTTGTTATCAAGAACGGAAGGGTTTATGTTGATCCTTTTACTACCAAGGTTGGATCGGGAAAGGCTACCATTGGGGGAGATCAGGGCCTCGACCAGACTTTGAATTACATTATGACTTTTGCCATGCCCCGTTCGGAAATGGGCGCAGCTGATAACGTAATGAAAAACCTCCAAGGCGCTGCTGCGGCAAAAGGACTGAAGATTAACCTGGGAGAGAATGTTAACCTGGGTGTAAGAGTGAAAGGTACATTCAAGGATCCCAAAGTCACCCCGGAACTTTCCCAAGCTGGTTCCAATGCGGTGGAAAGCATTAAGTCAAGCCTGAAAGAGGAAGCCACGGCCAAAGTAACAGAAGTGAAACAGGAAGTCAAGGCCAAGGCGGGCGCTGAAGCCGATAAGCTTATTCAGCAGGCAGAAAAGGAAGCCCAAACCATCAGAAACGAGGCCGATTCTGCAGCAAACCTGGTAAGAAAGCAGGCCAACGACAATGCCGATCGACTCGAGGCAGAAGCGAAAAGCAAACCAAAATTTGCCCAGACGATTGCGAAGAGAGCCGCTGACAAAGTACGACAGGAGGGTGAAAATAAAGCCCGTAAAATCATTTCTGAAGCCAATACCAAGGCTGATGCCGTGATCACAAAGGCAAAAGAAGAAGCTGCAAAATTGAAATGAACATTTTGCTTTGGGCTTTGTTTTCAATGCAATAGCCATGATGCCTGGATGTACAAGGGAAAATCAGGTAATTGGATTTATTATCAATATTTTGTATCTTTAACTGTTCATCAAAAACCGCTGCTATGAAAAAGATCTACTTGCTGATGATCGCGATCTCCATGGGTGGTTTTCTTTTCTCACAAAGCATCTCCAGGAGTGTTATTGCCAGTGCGGGCGACTATTTTGCCAATGGATCCGTATCGGTAAGCTGGACCCTCGGAGACCTGGCAACCGAAACTCTTTCTTCAGGAAGTCTTGTTCTTACGCAGGGCTTTCAACAACCCGATACCATTAAAGGCACTAATTCGGTGGTTCCTGATTTTCCATCTCAGGGATTCAGTATAAAAGTTTACCCAAACCCGGCCACC
>JAKAMP010000196.1 GCA_021812865.1 Bacteroidota bacterium
ACCAAGCTTTGTCAGAGTCCCCTGCCCGAAAATGAGCCGGGTTGGAATAAAATGATTGAAAACTGATTTGTTCATAAGTTCTAGTTTATGAGAGATTTATGTTTAGATTGAATTTTCAGAATGATATAAAGATACTGTGTATGGTTCTTTCCTGTTGTAATAACTGCAGAATCTGGTAAATTGTTCAAAACAGGTTCCTATGTATAGAACAGATATAAAATGCTACTTGCCATAAGCAGATATTGTAACAGGCATTTTAAGATTTTTTCAGCTTGTATGGGCATCATGCCGGTTTTATTTTGACGCAAGAACAGTTATGGTTTGGTTTACTGAAGCATTTCATGCGCTTATTGAAGAACGACAATCATTCAAGGGAAAACTTGATCAGCAATATGCTTAACGTAAATATATTCAATACAATAGGATAATTATTGTTATCTTTTTCACAATGTATTATTTTTTTCTGTACTTTTAAGAATAACCTTATGCATCCATTGGAAATTGCAATATCATGATGCAATCATGTGAGGGGGTGCAGGGCCATGTGTATCAGAATCGCGATGTCAAATCAAATCTCTCCGTCTTATGAAACTCAGAGGTAAATTATTAACCCTGGTTGTGCTGCCGGTACTCATTTGCACAACCATTGCCGTATTGGTGGCTTCCTTCAAGGTAAAAAACCAGGGCATTAGCGGACTTGAAAACAAAAGCAGGGCTATCCTTGACTTAAGCATTGGGGAATTTGTGATGCACCATATGGATTATTCCAGTCTTTTCCAGTTGGATGAGGACAGCAGCGGAAAGCAGAAAACCGTTCTTACGGATAAGAGTTATGCCTTCCGGATTTCCTCCCTGGAGCCGGAAAACAAAAAGCATACAGCCTGGGAGAAGGATAAGGTTTTTCTGCAGAAATTTGAAACGGCAAAAGACAGCGGACTTACATATATTGACCGTGATTCGGATTTGCTGATGGTGATGAAGCCTGTTTACATGGAACGCTCCAAAGGATGCCTGGAATGTCATGCCACAAAGGACGACAAGCTTGGACTGACCTCGGGGCAGAAACTCAGGGGGATTTTTATTGTCACCTCCTCCATGAATGAAGTGAATCACCAGACCCGGTTATCCATTCTCCAGATCAGCCTGATTGGTTTGGTTGTCATGATCCTGGCTGTGGTCATAGGTTCCATGTATGCATTGAAAATAAGCAATACCATCCGGGATATCATTCAGGTATGCCGGAACATTTCCGACGGAAACCTGATGCAGAAGATATTCATCCGTTCGAAAGACGAACTGGGTGAACTGGTCGATTTCATCAACAAGATGGCACAATCGATGGGCGAGATACTGATGGGGGTGCGCAAGGCCGCTGAGGAACTCACCCTCTCCACCAGGGAAATCAGCGATACGGCCAATTCGATCTCCGAAGGGGCAAACGAGTCGGCAGCATCCATAGAAGAAGTTTCCTCAACTATGGACGAGAATTCCGCAAATATAGAGGCAAACAGTCAGAATGCCGGACAAACCGATAAGATTTCGGACCATGTGAACAGGAAAATGCAGGAGGTTGCGGAACGGTCCAAAGCGGCAGTAAATGCAAACCGGATCATCAGCGAGAAGATAAAAATCATCAATGATATTGCATTCCAGACCAATCTGCTTGCCCTGAATGCGGCGGTAGAAGCGGCCAGGGCGGGCGAGCACGGGAAAGGATTTGCCGTGGTGGCTGCCGAAGTGCGTAAACTGGCTGAAAACAGCAAAAAAGCAGCCGACGAAATCGTTGGCCTTTCCCAGCAAAGTCTTTCCCTTGCCGAAAACGAGGTGAATAGTATGATGGAACTCATTCCTGAACTCGATAAAACGGTACTGATGATCAGGGAGATTTCTTCCGCCAGCAAAGAACAGACACAGGGCGCCGTACAGATCAATGGTACCATTCAGCAACTGAATGCGGTAACCCAGAACAATGCCACTGTGAGCGAGCAACTCTCCTCCAGCGCTTTGGAAATAGCCAGGCAGGCTGAGCAACTGCGCGACCTCATCGCCTTCTTCAAACTAGAGTAAGCCTGAGGCCTGGTTAATTTAGGTCACGCAAATGATTTATTGGTTCCCGTAAAAGGAGTGATAGATTATTCACTCATTCGTCAAATTTAACATTTTCTTTGGCTTATAGAGAAGGCCGCCAGGCCCTAAGCTTGGATTTTTCCCTATCTTTGTATGAAATCATACAATGGATTCACGGAATCCCATGTGAAAATGAATATCAGGCATGAAAAAAAATTTACTTACGTTTTCAGTCATCTTCTTTGCATTTGTTCAGACCTTATATGCCCAGCTTATGCCTTCGGAGGCAGCGGTTCTGATGCAGAAGGGCATCAACCTGGGAAACACCCTTGAGCCTCCTCTGGAGGGGGACTGGGGCAATCCGCCTGCGCAGGAATATTATTTCGACATGTACAAGGCGGCCGGATTCCAGTGCGTGCGCATTCCTGTGCGATGGGACAAGCATACCCAGGATACTTTTCCTTACCAGGTGGATGAGGCATGGATGAATCGCGTGGAGCAGGTGGCCGACTGGGGCCTGGCCCGCGGACTGTTCATCGTGATCAATGCCCACCATGAGGAATGGATCAAACAAAATTATACCAATGCAGCCTACCGTGCAAGGTTCGACAGCATATGGGCGCAGGTTTCAAGGAGGTTCAAAGATAAGTCGGATCACCTGCTCTTTGAGATCATCAACGAACCCTACGGACTCACCAAGGCGCAGAATGACGAACTGCACCAGCGGGTACTGGGCATCATCAGGAAAACCAATCCCACACGCATAGTGATCTTCCAGGGGCATAACTGGGGCGGATCGGATGAGCTCATACAGGCAGCCATTCCCAACGACCCGTATGTGATGGGCTCCTTTCATTCGTACGACCCATACACTTTCGGACTACTGGGGCAAGGCACCTGGGGAACAGCCAGCGATATCGCAGCCCTGAACAGCAAGTTCACTGCCGTGAAAAACTGGTCGGTTGCCAACCATATCCCTGTATTCCTGGGAGAGTTCGGAGCCATCAAAACCTGCGATTACAATTCACGGATGAAAGATTATAAAACCTACGTGGAGCTGGCCCAGAAGAACGGCTTCGTATATTGCGCCTGGGATGATGGCGGCGATTTCCGCATCATGGAGAGGCAAGCTCATGGATGGAATGAGATCAAGGACATCCTGGTGAACAGTACCGTGAATTCACCCGCCAATCCTCAGGCATGGGTTTACCAGGATACATTGATTCAACTGAGCTGGACGAATCCTAAAAGCGATTACGACAGTATTTATATCCTGCGAAAAAATGAGCTGACCGACTTTGTTATGGTTGCAAAGATGAAGGGCGATACCAGCAGGTTCACCGACTTTCACCTTTCGCAGAACCATACATATTACTACCGGGTGATTGCCCATTATAAAACGGCGCCCGACCTGTATTCATACCCGGTAAAGGTATTTCTGCCAAAGTATGTCGTAAAGGTGAGGCAGCCCTACCTCGGTTCGCCGGTAAACCTGCCCGGTACAATTGAGGCGGAAAACTTTGACTTTGGCGGAGAAGGAGTGGCGTACCACGATGCAGACCCGTTAAACATCGGCACTGCATACCGGCCTACCGAAGGGGTTGATATCTATAGCATGAACGGAAATGGTTACGAGGTCGGAAACTTTGTTACAGGTGAATGGGATGAGTATACGGTGAATATTGCCCAGGCGGGACAGTATGCCATCGACGCGCGAGTGGCGGCCCTTGTGGCCGGGGGAACCTTCAAAATCAGCATCGACTCAGCTGAAACAGGAATTCTTACGGTTCCCTCGACAGGCAGTTTCCTGACTACCAAGGCAGTCACTGCAAACCTGAATCTGCCGGCTGGTCAGCAAGTGATGCGCTTCACGGTACTCTCGGTGCCTAACGCTTTTTATGTAGATAAATTTGATATCAGTCAGGTCACTTCGGTGCCTGTGCTTCCTGCAGCTGAAAACTGGAAAGTATACCTGGATGCCAGTCGTAACATTGTGCTGGATCTCGGTCAGGGCACGCCCGTCAAAACAGTGAGGCTGTTCCGCATGGATGGATCGCTTATGCTCACCTTACAAGATCCCGGACAATTCAGACTTATCAACACTTCCGGTTATTCATCCGGTCTGTACATCGTTCAATTAACCGGGAATAACAATAGGGTTACCCGGAAGGTCATGATACCATGACATTTCACTAATCATCCATAAATGATTTTTGAAGGGAACCTGTCTGAATAATTAAACGCTTATACTAAACCTATTACTTATGAAAAGTCTTATTCTGTCTCTATGTATTTCCGCGCTCTTCCTTCTTGTACCGGCAGTACTTCCGGCTCAGCCTGCAAAAGAGCATGGCGCATTGAGTGTGAAGGGAACCAAACTGGTTGACCAGAACGGGAAAGTGGTCGTGCTCAGGGGCGTAAGCTACGGCTGGCACAATTGGTGGCCCCGATTTTACAACCAGGAAACCGTAAAATGGCTGAGCAATGACTGGGGATGCACCGTTTTAAGGGCTGCCATGGGCGTGGAACCCAAAGGAGGTTACCTCGATTCGCCCGACTGGTCAAAAGAAAAGATCGAATCGGTGGTTGATGGAGCCATCGGCAATGGCATCTATGTGCTTATCGACTGGCACAGCCATGGCATACAACTCGAGGCAGCCAAAAAGTTCTTCAGGGAGATGGCGCAGAAATATGGCAAGTATCCGAATGTGATTTACGAAATATTCAACGAACCCGTGCGTGATCCCTGGAGCAAAATCAAGGAATATTCTGTTGAAGTGATCAAAGCAATACGCGAGATCGACCCACACAATGTTATTCTCGTAGGCAGTCCGCACTGGGACCAGGATATCAACCTGGTGGCAGATGATCCGATCACGGGGTTTAACAATATTATGTACACCCTGCACTTTTATGCAGCCACCCATGGCAAGGATTTACGAGACAAGGCTGATTATGCCCTATCGAAAAATATTCCCTTGTTTGTTTCTGAATCGGCAGGCATGTCGGCCAGTGGCGATGGCCCAATAAACTATGATGCATGGCAGGCCTGGCGCGACTGGATGGAACAGCGTCAGATCAGCTGGATAGTATGGTCGATCAGCGATAAAAATGAAACATGCTCAATGCTTTACCCTACGGCCAGTTCGAAAGGGAACTGGAGCGAGAAAGACCTGAAGGAGTCGGGGGTAAAAACCAGGGAACTGCTGCGGGCAAAAATGAATGAAAAGAAATAAGTGTACCCAACAATCTTTGATATTTACAGCCGTGAAGATGAATAAACTTAAATCATTGATCATTGCCGCGCTTCTGATGACCGCAGTTTCTGGCATGGCCCAGACCCAAGTAACCGTAACGGTTACGGCCAGTGCTAAGAGCCGCCCCATTTCGCCATATATTTTCGGTAGGAATAACAACTTGTCGGATAATGCTGCCAGCCCTCTGAGTACGGCCAAATGGCAGTTCTTCAGGGATCTGGGCCTGAATTTTTTCCGTGAGAACGGGGGAAACAATGCCACCAAATACAACTGGAGGAGGAAATTATCGAGTCATCCCGACTGGTACAACAATGTATATGCGC
The DNA here is from genome assembly GCA_021812865.1 of Bacteroidota bacterium. Lineage (GTDB taxonomy): Bacteria > Bacteroidota > Bacteroidia > Bacteroidales > JAAYUG01 > JAKAMP01. Next base: position 5,648 of record JAKAMP010000196.1, read on the forward strand.
ATGACTGGGACTATGCAGCAAAAAGCCTGCAGGCAAATATTCCCGGTGCGCAGGGATTATGGGCCTTCCAGTTGATTGGCAAAGCGGCATCGAACACAGGGCATAATTTCAACGACTGGGCCTATAATCAGTCAAGATGGTGGAGCGGGGTAGGTCAGAACCTGGCGGGCGGAGGCACACCCGATCCTGCCGGAGGATCCAAGGCGCTTGTCGAAGGCAATCCCGACCTGTATCTCGAAAACTGGACGGCTGATTCGACCACAGCCATCCTTGATTATTGGTTCGGTACATCAGGCTTGGGCCTGGATTCAACCCATATCCGGTACTGGAGCATGGATAATGAGCCTGAAATATGGAACGGTACACACGACGATGTCTATCCC
>JAKAMP010000197.1 GCA_021812865.1 Bacteroidota bacterium
TGTGGTTTACCTGCAGGCCGATATCTGTCGACATAACCTGCTGGTAGAGATAGAAGCGGAAAAATCATCATAGATCATTCAAATAGTATAAAGATGATCCCTGTCCAAGCCTGAAGAATAAGTATCTCATATCATTCTGATTATCTTTTTATTGCACTTCTTTTAACATTTTATTAACAAATGCCATTATATTCAGCTGCAAGTATTTCATATTAGAAAAAAATGAATTAAATTTACTTTTAAATTAAAGTGTATTATTAACACTTAATTGATAAAACATCCAGACGGCGTTAGAGGGGGAGGATTTGCGTAAATCCGCAAATGAAAAAGATAACAGGACCTCAACCATGAACGACTCAAATGAAGTAATTCCCCTAATCTGCATTCTTTCTGTTCACCGGAAGAAATGTTGCTATGGCAATTCATTTGTTAAATGGATATCGCATCATTTTGTCTAACCCTATCTCTGAAATCATGAAAAAACTTGATTATTCGAGGCTATTCCCTGCAAGGGGCTCTCCCCAAGCACAATCCTCTACGATACAGCTTAATGCTCAAACACCTACTAAACTAATTCTTAACCTATGAAACGAACACATTTGTTGATTTCACATTTAGCCAGGGTTATAATCGTCTTTCTTATATTTATCCTGGCTGGCTTTCAGTACATCAGCGCCCAGGTTACCATAACCGGAACCGTTACCAGTTCCGAGGATAACGCACCCATACCAGGGGTTAATGTTATTCAAAAGGGTACAACCATTGGAGGCATAACCGATGCACAGGGAAAATTCAAAGTAACGGTATCAGGCAATGATGTCATTCTTTTATTTTCTTTTGTAGGGATGCAAACCGCAGAGGTTCCGGTTTCTGGTCAGACAAATATCGACGTGGTATTACATCCCGAAACATCAGAGTTGAATGAAGTGGTGGTTGTGGGATATGGCAACGCGAAGAAGGCTACGCTTTCGGGCGCCGTATATGAAGCAAAAGGCGATATGCTGAAACAGTCGCCATCAACCAACTTCAGTAATACACTTGCCGGCAGAATACCTGGCCTCGTTGCCTATACACGAAGCGGTGAACCCGGACAGGATGCAGCTACTTTGCTGATCCGCGGGATGAATACCATGGGCGATAACAGTCCACTCATTGTGGTGGATGGTATTCCCAACCGCGATCTGAACCGCCTTGATCCGATGGACATTGAAACATTCACCGTTCTGAAAGATGCCTCTGCCGCTATTTACGGTACTCAAGCAGCTAATGGTGTTATCCTCATCACCACCAAGCGTGGTCGCGTTGGAAAACCCACCATTACTATCAATCTCAATGGAGGCTTCAACCAGCCCACGCGCATCCCTAAAATGGCCGATGCAGCTACATACGCTACCATGCTTAATGAGATCGCATACTACAAGAATTCATCCGTTGGAATGAACAGTGTATATTCCGAAGCCGATATCCAGAAATTCAAAGATGGCTCCGATCCTTGGGGGCACCCCAACACTGACTGGTTCAAATCGGTTTTCAAACCCTGGACGGAACAGGATTACGAAAACATTTCCATTACGGGTGGTACCGACAATATGAAGTATTTCCTATCCCTGGGAAGGAAATTCGAAGACGCGTATTATAAACACAGCGCCACCAGCTATTCTCAATATAACTTCCGCAGCAATATCGATGGCAAAGTATCCAAGGACATCGATGTATCGTTCGACGTATCCGGGCGCCAGGAAAATCTCGACTACCCCACCGTTGGCGTAGGCGATATCTTCCGTATGCTTATGAGAGGCAAACCCAACATGCCAGCTTTCTGGCCAAACGGATTGCCTGGTCCAGATATTGAGTATGGTTTCAACCCTGCAGTGGTCTGCACCGATGCCACTGGGTATAATGATACCAAGAACTATCTGCTCGAAAGCAACCTGAGGGTGAACATTAAAATCCCATGGGTAAGAGGTTTATCCGTGCAAATGAACGGATCGTATGACAAAAGTTTCCAGTTCGGAAAAGAATTCCAGACCCCCTGGTACCTTTACAGCTGGGATGGAACAAGCTATGATTCCAATAACATTCCTGTATTGATCAAAGGACAAAGAGGTTTAAGCACCCCTCAGCTTACAGAAAACACGAGCGATGAATACAAAATCACGGGGAACGCTTTTGCTACCTACGAAACAACCATCGCCGGGAACCATAACTTCAAGATTATGATCGGAACGGAAAGTCAGAAAGGCCTTACTAACTGGTTCAATGCGTTCCGTAAAAATTATGTTACCAGCCTGGTTGACCAGCTTTTCGCCGGAGCCAATGACACCTACATGAGCAACAACGGTTCAGCATACCAGAATGCCCATATGAGCTACTTTGGCCGTCTGAACTATAATTACATGCAGAAATACCTTGTTGAATTCCTTATCAGGGAAGATGGTTCTTATATGTTCAAGCCCGGTAAGAATTTTGGTACTTTCCCTGGAGTCTCTCTGGGATGGCGTATTTCGGAAGAAGGCTTCTGGAAAGACAATATCAAGTTCTTTGATGATTTCAAAATCAGGGCTTCATGGGGCCAGACAGGTAATGATCGAATTTACTATAATGGAGCATATCAGGAATACAGGTACCTTGCATTGTATGGATTCATTTCTGGCAGAAACTATGTATTCGGCCAGAGCAATAATGTTCAGCTCCTTACAGAACAGGCAGTTGCCAATCCAAATGTAACCTGGGAAGTTGCCAACCAGGTAAATTTCGGAATCAATGCTACGATGCTGAATTCTAAGTTATCCTTTGAAGGCGACATCTTTTACAACGACCGTACACACATCATGATACAGAAGAATGCATCGATTCCTTCCACAGCCGGATTTACACCCCCCCCTGAAAATATCGGAAAGATGTCGAATAAAGGATTTGAATTCGTGATTGCATACCATGGAGGTGCAGGCGATTTCCGTTATGATGTTTCCCTGAACGGTAGCTATGCAAAGAATAAAATTGTTTACTGGGACGAAACACCAGGCATTCCGGATTACCAGAAATCAACAGATCGTCCATTGGGTTCATCCCTCTATTATGAAGCTATTGGCGTATTCAAGGACTCCGCAGCTCTGATGGCTTATCCCCATTGGGCAGGGGCAAGACCTGGCGATGTAATCTTCAAGGATGTGGATGGCAACGGAGTAATTGACGGACTTGACAGGGTAATGAATGAAAAAAGCGGAACCCCACGATTCATCGGAGGACTTAGTGTTCACGCCGAATACAAGCAATTTGACATATCTATGTTGTTCCAGGGTGCTGCCGGCGCAGTGGTCTATATTAATCCTGAATCGGGCACCATTGGTAACTTCTACCAGTATTATGCCGAGAACCGTTGGACACCTACAAATCCCAGCAGCACCTTCCCCAGGGCATGGGACCGCGACAATGAATACTGGAGAAGTCAGGCCAACACCTTCTGGCTCAGATCCACAGACTATATCCGCCTGAAAAATATCGAGATCGGTTACACCATATCACCCACATTCTGCAAGAAGATTGGTGTGGAACGTTTCCGGGTATATACTAATGCTCTTAACCTTTTCACCCTGGATAAGGCTAAGCTGATTGATCCTGAACTCACTGCAGGAACATCCTATTCGCTGCAAAGGGTAATCAATCTCGGTGCAACCTTAACCTTTTAATACCAGGAATTATGAGAAATATACTGAATATAGTCAAACTAACTTTCATCATCGGTATCCTTGCATCTTGCTCGAAGGACTATGTTAACCTTAAACCCTTGCAGGATTACTCGGATGCTTCTGTATGGCAAGACCCAAACCTTGTTGAGACCTTTGTAAACAATATATACCGGAACGCCCTTGGCTTCCCCTTTTCCATTGAAAGGTTGTCGGACTATGTGGATGAATCGAATTTCACTCCCGACTGGGGTGTATCCGATTTCAACAAGAGCCTGATAACCCAGGATGACCTTATGGGATGGCAGGTGGGCTGGGCTACTCCCCACACCTTGCACTACCGCTGGGCGCCCTTGTATAAAAACGTCAGAAACTGCAACATCTTCTTCTCGAAGATCAATGATGTACCCTTCGACGACCCGAGCTGGAAAGCAAGGCTGAAAGGCGAAGCTTTCTTCCTGCGGGCATACACCTATCATTATTTGGTGGCCCTTTATGGCGGTGTTCCTATCATTACCAAACCCTATGGACTGAATGATGATTTCCAGGTAGCAAGAAACACTTACGAAGATTGCATCAATTTTATCGTTGCCGATCTTGATTCCGCCGCAAACCTGCTGCCAGAAACATACAGCAACGATATGAGGGGCCGTGCCACCAAGGGAGCAGCACTTGCCCTCAAGGCACGCACATTGCTCTATGCAGCAAGCGACCTGCACGCACTGCAGTCAAGTTATGCGCCCTCTTATTCAAATCCCGAGTTGCTCGGATATGTTGGAGGTGATAGAACTGCTCGCTGGACTGCAGCAAAAAACGCAGCCAAGGCGGTGATTGATATGGGTATCTACGACTTGTATAAAGGAGATCCCGCTCCGGGAGATTCCATTGCCCAAACGATCTCCAACTATTTCACCTCTTATGGCTATGAGAATGAAGACATCCTTCTTCAATATTTCACGCCAAAAACAGACGAGGATTGGGATGGCTATAATCCTGCTCTCTATTGCGGTCCAAACGGTTATCACAACTGGGGAAATAACTGTCCGCTTGGTGAACTGGTTGACGACTATGAAATGAAGGACGGCTCTGCATTCGACTGGAACAATCCTGCCGAAAAAGCCTCTCCTTATTCCAACCGTGAAGCCCGTTTCTATGCAACCATCCTATACGAAGGAGCCCACTGGAGAAAACGACCCACCGATGTGCAGACACTCGATCCATGGGACCGGATCCAAGTTGGAGCGGTATATGATGCTACCGGCACCAATATGCTTGTTTCCGGCGTAGATACCCGCAGCGGCCCGATTGAAGACTGGAACGGTGGTTATACCGGTTATTATGTACGTAAATTTGTGGATGTATCGGTTGACCCTCAGTACGTAAAGCAAGACATCCCCTTCCGGCATATCCGTTATGCCGAAGTGCTGCTAAACTATGCAGAAGCCTGTATAGAGCTTGGACAGGAGGATGAAGCGCGCACCTACATCAATATGATCAGGAAAAGAGCCGGTCAACCAGCAATTTCCGAAACAGGTGATGCACTGCGCCAGAGATACAGGCACGAACGCCGCATCGAGCTGGCTTATGAAGACCACCGTTTCTGGGATGTACGCCGCTGGCTCATTGGCCCCGACGCATATCACCAGACCCATGCCATAAGCGTTAAATACCTGGCTACAGGTACACCTACCACTTACCGCCAGGCTGATGGTTCCACCTGGGGAAATCCGGTTTTTGAAAACATCGAAGGCCCCAAGCCCATGGAAACAAGAGCCTGGAACGATAAGGCATACTTCTTCCCCATCATGCGCGATGAAATGAACAAAAACACTCTGCTCATTCAAAACCCCGGATACTAGAAATAGCGTAAGTTGAAAGTGAAAGCGCCGGAACATCAGTTACCTGATCGCCGGCGCTTTCTTTTATTGCTTAACTTTATTAAAAGCTTACTCATCATGAAAAAATCTTTGTTTACAGCTTTTTCTGTTGTTTCTCTGATCATCTTGACCTTATGCAACAGCCCTCGAAAACCAATCATTCCAGGAGACATTTGGTACGATACCGATCAACACCCAATCAATGCACATGGAGGGGGGATTCTTTATTATGGCGGCACCTATTACTGGTTCGGGGAATATAAAAAAGGTGAAACCTGGAAACTTAAGAAAATCCAGAACTGGGAATGCTTCCGATGTGATGCTGGCGGCGTGTCGTGCTATTCATCCAAAAACCTCACCGACTGGAAATTTGAAGGAATAGCTCTGAAGCCCGAAACCAGGGACTCATCAAGCGATCTTTATATTGGTAAAGTAATTGAACGACCCAAAGTCATTTACAACG
>JAKAMP010000198.1 GCA_021812865.1 Bacteroidota bacterium
GATCTAAATCTATCTTCCAGTATTTATCCGAATCCCAGTTAATCATTCCACCCGGGTCTTTCACCGGAATTCCATCAACCAATAATGTTGTTTTCATGGTATAACTGCCTCTCGATTCATCAAAGGCCTGGAATACAAATTTTCCTTCCTTCTTTCTTAGCCAGACCCCGGGAAGAATTTCAGTTACGATCTCCTTCAACCCGTTCAACTTGATGTAATCATCAGGGTATATCACCCTGTCCGGTATACCATAAGCTTTAAAACTTTCAGCCAGCTTGGTTGACCTCCCTCTGGTAGAAGAATTGATATCGTATGTTTTATCTATTTTCAGTCTGAGCATCTCTTTGGCCAGCGAGGCCACAGTCAGGCTGTCGAACATGGGTTTGAATTCTCTCCGGTCACTTGAGGTTTTGGCAAGATTGGAGTGAACGTTCACGTCAAACCGGTCAGCATTGCTGATTTCATCTGTCTGGATAACAATATCCTTATTCCCATAATAATTGTCACATACATAGGAAAAGTTGCCGCCCGCGTCGGTGGTGGCGGACTTAATCACAGGTATGGAATCGGGACTGGCTAACAGGATTTTGACTCCCTGGACGGGCTTCCCATCCTGTTTCTGCACAAGCTTACCGGCAAGATGTATGCCGCTTGTCTCTGCGCAGTTTGAAAGAAACCTGTCCTGCAGTCCTGACAACTGATCGAGGCTCGTGCCTTTTCCGCGTTGAGTCAGCAACATGTCATTCAGGGCAGTCTCTACGGAATCATTTCCCTGACCGAAATACCAGGAAGGATCTTCAACCGGCACTGGAATGCCAGCCTCCTTAAACAGCGATGCATATATATTGTTATCTGTGGAAAGAAACGACATCTTCTCAGGGAAGGCTGAAATGGATACTGATACTTCTGCCCATTCCGGGCTGATATCAGCTCCCTTCATCTTCAGTAAAAGCTTCCCCTTTTCTCGGTTCCCGTATACAGGCTTGTCGGCAGAACAGGTAATTGCTGGATACTTCAGGCCCGGGGAAGCATAAAACCTTTCAGCATATATATGGCCTGCTTTATTCATGACAAACAAACGCAAAATTCCATTCGGAAGGCTGTCTAATGTCAGCGCCAACTGTCCTTCTTTTAATGTTTTTTCCCTGGTCGTTCGTACAGCGCCACCAGTGAATACGCCCATCAGGACATCCTCATTCATAAGATTCGGATCACTGCCATGATAACGAACCTCAATGGTGAGGCTTTTTCGCTCTTTCCTGATTCCCATTGAATAGAGAGAAGGTTCATTTTTGGGAAGCAGAAACCGTTTGCTGTGCTTCCCCTTTTGAAACGCGACGAAGGGTTGCTGGGTTGAATCGTTGTTGAGATCAAATGAGCCAATGCCAGCATGAGTGGTTTTCAGCTGGGTCAACACTGCTCCTTCAGCGTTCTCCAGCCTTCCTGTTGCGTCAATTCCGACATTTTGAGAATTGGTCAGCCTGTATACTACATGCACCTTCTTTTCATCTCCCGGGATGCTTTCATAAAAAAAACTGCAACGTGAAATGCTGTCTGTACCGTTTGGCTGGAGCAGGTTTTGCATTTCATCAAAACGGTTAATGATAATAAGGTCTTCATTGAAGAAATAATCCGGATCGAAGTTTTTCATCCAGTTACTGTATGCCCGTAATCGATAAAGGCCCGTGGGTAATGAATCGGCAAGATAAAAATTGCCCGGTGCCATGTTCTGATCCAGTTTTAAACAGGCCGAGTTTATAATTCTTCCCTCTGCATTGACTAGGTCAGCATAAACTACGTACGACACAGCAGCTTGTCCCGGATGATCCTGATTTTTTACATATGCCCTGAACCAGAGGTTTTCACCTGAGAAATAAAAGGGCTTGTCGTGATGCAGAAAAATACCCTCTTTGGGCAGCCCGTCGCCAGAAGGAACCGTGCTCAATGGCCCGGAACTGGTTGTTGCCTGGACAGATTGTGCATTAATTAGTACTGAGACCCTGCTAAGCAGAATGAATATCAGCAGAAAAATATATAATCGACGGGTCATGTATTCATGGGATTATGTTATGTGTTTCTTTTATTTTCAGTTGTCTTCTCATGGGTTGATCCAGAAGTCCGGGGGACTAAAATCCGTATAGTCATCCGGAGGAATGATTGGCAACTGCGGCAGCATTCTCTGAACCAATGTATTATATTGCTTTTTGGCAAGAAACACAGCTCTGGAAGTTACTGATGAAGCGGAGAAGTAACCCAAAACCGTTTCTCCCGGATCTGAAATGCAATGAATATTTCCTGTAATCTGGTCTACCGCAGGATCGAACAGTCGGTTCTGGTTACTGGTTTCATTTTGAAGGCGTTCCAGAAAGGAATAATAATCCTCGCTGATCGAATATTGCCTTACAATAGCTATATATCCGTTTGGATGAACTACGAAAGTTGAACCCGGATACCGGTTTACCAGAAACTGCATTCCTGAGGTGTCTTTTGAAAAATACAATAGACGGAATCCCCTGAATGCATCTTGTTTCAGAGAGCGCGTTTGCAGAATAGTGATGTCATGGCTTGTAGAAAGCCTTTTCCAGCAGTATGTATCATAGTACTGAATACCTACTGTATAGGAAACCATATACTGAAGGATAACCGAAACATTATACATATAATACCCTCCGTCGGATGAATGTCCGCTAAGATTTAGGTACAGATCGTACCCGTAGTCGGTCATGGTTTGCTGGGATCCCTGGCTGCCACTCAGGTACTCGATGGATTTTTCAGCGGTATACAGGGTATCAATCGCCGCCGCAGGCATTATGGTTTCCTCGTCCGATTGATATTCTTTCCCCTCCTTTGTCATCACATGCAGGGTATAGGTCTTTCCAGTTTGTCCGGTCAACCCGGCATCCTGTGTTGCATAGGTGCCGGGTTTTGTTTCCAACATCGCATACGATTGCCCGTCTTTGTCCCTTATTTCGCAGATGGCGCCTGATTCAGGCAGGTAAACCTGGTTATTACCGTACGTACTGGTGTGGCTTATCGTAAGAACATACGGCCCGGGTTCCGTATTGATCATCCCCTCAAAAACAAGATAATCCTTATTGGTTTTGATGTTCGGATCGTATACATCAATGCAGGCTGAAATGATCAGCAGGCTAGCCATTAGAATTTTTACGGTTATCCTTTGTATTGTTGCCCTCATTGCTTAGAAAGTAAAGTTAAAGGTTAAGGAAGGGAAGGGGCGGCCGATGATTGACATCTGGTATAAGTTGTATAAACTAGTGGCATTAGTATCGTACGGCGAATTTTTTGCATAAAATACGGAAAACACATTTTTCCGGCCATACACATTGATCACGGAAAAAGTCCAGCTGCTCTTCCATTTCCTATATTTCCGGAGATTTCCGTCAATGCTCACCGAGAGGTCCAGCCGGTGATAATCCGGAACACGTATAGAATTCCTGTCGGAATAATATACCATCTGCGACCCGTTGTACATGTAGCTTAGTTCGGGCAGGGTTACGGGGCGACCTGTATTATATACAAAATTTCCCGAAACCCTCCAGCGCCTGGTCAACTGGTAATTCATAGCCATTGTAAGATCTACCGGCTTGTCATATGAGGTGGGATAATACTTCCCATTCAGAATGGTTTCTTCCGGGAATTCACCTTTCGTGCTGATCAGCGATCGCGAAAGGGTAAGTCCTCCCCAACCCGTAAGCCTCCCGTTGTTTTTCTTTGCCAAGAACTCAATGCCGTATGCCTTGCCTTTACTGTTCAGCAATGCAGTCTCTATATGCTGGTTCATGAACAGAGAAGCGCCATTCTTGTAGTCGGTGAGGTTCGTATACAGCTTGTAATATAGCTCAACCGATGTCTCAATATTATTGTCATTGAAGTTCCGGTAGTATCCCGCAGCAAACTGATCACTTTTCTGGGGCTTCAGGTATGGACCGCTGGGTCTCCACATGTCGGTTGGCGCTACAGCGGCCGAATTAGATAGCAAATGTAGGTATTGGGTATTCCGGTTGTAACTCACTTTCACCGAACTTTCTTCATCTATTCCGATCTTCAATCCCAGCCTGGGTTCCAATGCATGGTATGCCTGGATTACCTTGCCTCCCGGATAATGTATTGAATCAATGATAGAATAATCCGACCGCGTTTGACCGGACTCATAAATATATTTGTTGCCCGGACCGAGGTTTGCAAAATAACTGAACCTTATACCCAGCGAAAGACTTATTCTGTTCGAAAGGGTCCAGTCATCTGAAATATAGGCAGCGCCGGTCACCGAGTACTCATTTTCTAGATGAAGGGGAATGGCGAGGCTAGTACTTCCATAGGGGTTGAATATCCCCGGGTTGAAACGGTTATAGGATATATCCAATCCTGTCCCAAACTGGTGATTCTGCCATAACTGAAATGTCAACCCTGGTTTGAATCCAAAATCTTCAAGGTATGAATTCATGGTATATGCAGATGAAGATACCGATTGATCGGACAGCTGGAACTGGTATTTGCTGTAAGTAAGGGAAAGACTGCTGAACGTCTGACTAGAATAATAGTGCCCCCAGTTCAGGCTTCCCAGTTTATTTGAATATTCATACCTTGTTGTTCCGGCAAAATTGAAATTATCACTGCTTCCATAGCCCATCAGACTGAAATGATCATTTGCACCTGCCGTAAAATTGAGCTTTCCGTTCAGATCGTAAAACCCCGCCTTGCTGTTTCTCAGGTTGATGTCGGAAAGCCTTTGCAGCAGCCAGTCAGAATAAGTGCTTCTCCCTCCAAGAAGAAATGACCCTTTTTTATTTGCAAACGGGCCATCTACCATAATTTTGCTGTTTAGCAGCCCAATTCCTCCGGATACATGAAGTCCTTTATAATTCCCGCTTTTCATAGAAATGTTCATCACCGATGAAGTGCGTCCGCCAAACTTTGCCGGAATATCTCCTTTCATGAGCGATACATCTTTTACTGCATCGGGATTGATTACCGAGAACATTCCAAAGAGGTGTGAAGCATTGAAAATGGGCGCATCATCCATCAGGATCAGGTTCTGATCCGAATTACCTCCGCGGACATTGAAACCGCCTGAACCTTCACCCGTGCTCACTACACCCGGTAACAGGGTAAGGCTTTTCACAACATCAGTTTCTCCCATCAATACGGGCAATTTTTGGAGCGATCTGGCGTCAATCCTGATATTGCTCATCTCAGTGCCCGATACATTGTGATCTTTATGTGTTTCCCTTACTACCACCTCCTGGAGGTTGACCGATTTCTCGTATAGCTCTATATTGAGGTTCCCACTGGAAATCACTTCAACTGACTGCTTGCGTTCTTCCAGCCCGACAAAGGAAAAACGAAGCGTATAATTCCCTGAAGGCAGCGTGAGCTTGAATTTTCCCTCTTTATCAGTCGTAATTCCCTGCTTTGTTTCTTCAATATAAACAATGGCACCCGGAATGGGCATGCCGGTGGCTCCTTCAAGCACCTGACCCGAAATTTCTGCACGTTTGTGCTTGCCTTTTTCTGCAGGATTCCCGATACGCAAGATTCCATTGGCATCGGCCTGAGTCCCGTTTTCACCAAAATTGATGGAAACAGGCAGAATTACAATGTGATGTTCGTCAAAAACCTCATAGGTGAGAGACTTCCTGGCAAGAACAGTCTGTAGCAATTCCGAAATGGTTTTACCTTTAATGGGTATTCCGACCTCAACGCCCTTTACCCACGAGGGTTCATATAGTACCTTAATCCCATACTCGTGGTCAATCTCATTGGCAATATCCCGGAATGTCTTTCCGGATATGGATTCCCGCATTCGTAGAGTATCGGTTTTCTGAGCATAGGCTGATGTCGGGAAAATAAGGATTGCCAGCAACAAACTATATAGAGTTGTGGCCGCTTTTTTTGAAAAAATCATGGGTTAGTCTTACTCCTTTCGGTCCGTTGGTGTTAGCGGCAAACTATATAGGTATGCCTGGTATGTAATTTCATTTCAATTT
>JAKAMP010000199.1 GCA_021812865.1 Bacteroidota bacterium
GAATGTTCCGTCTCAGGAAGAAATACCCTGCTACAGAGATATCGGCCATTGTGGATCATGAAGAGATCATCCGGTCGATTTCCTCTGAAGCCGAAAAATATGGAGTGGAAACCAGGCTGTGGCTCGACATCAACTGCGGAATGGACCGGACTGGCATCATTCCCGGTGAGGAAGCCCTTCATCTGTATACCCTCATCAACCATCTGCCCTTCCTCAAAGCCGGCGGACTGCATCCATACGATGGGCATATCCATGAAGCGGAGCTTTCCGTGAGGAGAAAACTCAACCACAACTGTTATGCGCCGGTATCGGAACTGATCCGATCCATTAAAAGCCATGGACTTCCCATCCCCTCGATCATAGCCGGAGGAACGCCCACCATGGGCATTTTCAGTGAAATGGACAAACTGGAACTCAGTCCGGGTACCTCGGTACTGTGGGACCAGGGATACGGCGATGCCTACCGCGAAATGGAATTTGTGCCGGCGGCCGCCCTTCTTACCCGGGTGATCAGCAGGCCCAACAAAAATCTCATCACTATTGATCTGGGTACCAAGGCTATTGCTTCGGAGATGCCTCATCCGAGGGTCAGGCTTCTGGGGATCGGGGAATATACGGTGAAAAGCCACTGGGAAGAGCACATGGTGATTGAAACACCCGAAGCCGGTCGGTTTAAGCCGGGGGATGTTCTGTATGGCATACCGTACCATATCTGTCCAACGGTAGCCCGCTACGAAACCTGGCAGGTCATCGAAAATCACCAGCTTAAAGGTCAGTGGCCCATCATTGCACGTAACCGAACCATCACCATCTGAAAAGCACCATGAAAAACGGGTATTTAATATTCGACAGTCACCTGGACCTTTCCATGAATGCCATGGAATGGAACCGCGACCTGCGCTGGCCCCTTGAAAAGATCAGGGAAAGCGAGCGGGGCATGACCGATAAGCCCGATCGTGAAAAGGGAACAGTATCTTTCCCTTCCATGCGCGAAGGAGGGGTTGGATTGTGCGTGGCCACGCAGATTGCCCGCTATGTGAAGCCCGGCAATCCCATTCCGGGATGGCATTCATCCGAACAGGCATGGGCCCAGACACAGGCACAGCTTAGCTGGTACCGCGCCATGGAAGAGGCAGGCGAGATGGTGCAAATTTGCGACCGCAGCCACCTGGAAGCACACCTCACCCTATGGGAGAAACCTTCAGAAACCCTTCCCATTGGTTATATTCTCAGCCTGGAAGGAGCCGATTCCCTATATGATATGAGGCGACTGGAGATTGCTTACGAATACGGCCTGCGCGCCATTGGTCCCGCCCATTATGGCCCCGGCACCTATGCGCAGGGAACCGATGCCGTTGGAGGTATAGGAGCCAAAGGCAGAGAGCTCCTGAAAGAAATGGACAGCCTGGGCATGATTTTGGACGCCTCTCACCTGAGTGAAGACAGTTTCCGCGAAGCGCTGGAAGTTTTTCATGGCCCGGTATGGGCCAGCCACAACAATTGCCGCGTGTTTGCCCCTCACAACCGGCAATTCTCCGATGAACAAATCGATATTCTGGTACAGCGGGGCGCGGTAATTGGCGTGGCCCTCGATGCCTGGATGCTCGTACCGGGTTGGGACCGCGAACTACACACGCCCGAATCGCGCGGGGTGAACCTGAATATGGTGGCCAATAACATCGATCACATCTGCCAGCTTACAGGGAATAGTTTTCATGTGGGAATCGGCTCCGACCTCGACGGGGCCTACGGAACAGAACAAAGCCCGTATGACCTCAACAGCATTGCCGACCTGCAGAAGATAGCCCAGATCCTTGCCGGCAGAGGTTACAAGGAAGAGGATATCGGGAGGATCATGAGCGGAAATTTCATCCGCTTCCTCAGAAATGCATGGAAATAAGCTGGCTGGTTACTGTATTTTGCATATGAATTCAGGTGCATGTTCCAAAGTACAGGCTTTGATTTAACGGGTATGAATATACCTGATCACAAGCTCCCTTATTTCCTCATCCTTTCCATATAGCCGCTCGCTCAGGTTTTTATCATCATAAGATCTAAGCTTGCGGATAATGCTGTCGATCATACCCCTGGGGAAAATATTGTTCTTTTCGAAGATGGCTCTCTTTTTCTCCAGGCATTCGGCCGAATCCCAGCAGGAGGTGGGCAGTTGGCTTAGTTTCTCGAGCCTGCCCCTGTTTTCGGGTTTGAAAATATCCACATCCACATAGGTATCGGAGGCAATTTTCAAAGCTTCGGGCATGGAAAGTCCGCGCTGTATGGAAACGACAAGTCCGGCAAGAAGGTTATAGATGTCGGCCGAGCCGTCGGGTGCGCGGAATTCGATGGTTTGCCGCGAATTGGCCAATTCTTCGAGGGGAATGGTTTGCTGCGGGTTGGCATCCATGATCATATCGGTTTTGCCCGACCAGCCCAACGGTACACGCACGAGCACAGACCGGTTGCGGTCGCCCCAGCAGATATTGGTGGGCGCTTCCTGGTGCGGTACCAGCCTGAGATAAGAGGTAGGAATGGTATTTCCAAAGGCAGTAAGCGCATCGGCAGCATCGAGAATGCCGGCGATCATCTTCCTGGCGGTATCGCTCAGGAAGTGATTCTCCACCATGGCGTTCTTACCGTCCTTTTCAAGGAGCATGTGAATATGCAGTCCGCTTCCGGCCTTCCCCACGGTAATTTTAGGGGCAAAGCTCAGTTCCACTCCGTATTTCTTCCCGAGCATGCGCAGAATCCATTTGGCAATGAGCAGCTGTTCCACCGCTTCTTCCACTTCCACCGGCAAAAACTCGATCTCATGCTGTTCGAATAGTTCGTCGCCCTTGATAAAGGTTCCCACCTCAGCATGCCCGTATTTGATCATACCCCCGCAACGCGCGATCAAACGCATGGCCTCCACCCTCAGGTTCTCATATTTGCTGAAAGGCTGGGAAGAATGATACCCTTTCTGATCCTCGCCGTCAAAAAAACCCGTTACCTTGCTGTTCACGTAATATTCCAGTTCGCCCATGGCCTTCATTCGAAAGCCCGTGGTTTGCCGGAATTCAGCGTAAGCTTTGCGCAATACATACTCGGGCGAATTTTCGAGGGGCGTGCCATCGCTGCTGTAGAAGGAACAGAGAATATCGATGGCCGGAATCTCCGAGAAAGGGTTGAGATAAGCCGTTCGGTAGCGGGGAATAAGGTACAGGTCGCTCGAGCCGGCATCGATGAAGGAAAACAGGCTCGACCCGTCGACTCTCTCTCCCAGGGTAAGGATGGAAGTAAGATGCTCCTTGCTGTTGATTATGAAATTGAGGGTTTTCAGCTTGCCGTCTTCCGCCACATACCTGAAATTGATTATTTCAATGCCATTGTTTTCCACAAACCTTATCAGGTCCAGACCGGTAAATTCAGCGGGAAGCTTTTTCAGGTACCAAACAAGGGGATTTGGACTCACTGCAATTCTCATCTCACTCATAACAACCATGGATTAACAAACCGGGGTCGAAATTAACCGTTTTTCAGCCACCCGTTTGCCCTAACCCGCTGTTATAGAGCAGGAGTTGAACCCGCAGAAGGTGTTATGAAACAATTCACGGATTCTATTGACTGATTGCCTCTGGAATATCTGCATCTCCCTAGCCACGAAGGCACGCAAGGTACGAAGGTTCAAAATACAATTCTGCCAATGATCGGTAAGCAACATAATGCCCACCCGTGAAAAATCAGGCCAATAGCCAACAGCCAAAGGATAGAAGCGTTGAGGAATCCGATATGGATTTAAATGCAAAATTAACCGCTGAGTGCCGCTGAGTTTGCGCAAAGAATACGCAAAGGGCGTCGCATAAGACTGATACGAAAAAATTTATATAATTAATGAAACGCAAAGAAAAAAACATTTGTATCTTTAGACAAATATTGACAAGACAAATTTAAGTCCTTTGAATACATTAGGTCAGATACTAAGAGAAAACCGTGAAGCGAAAGGTTTACTGCTTCGTCAAGTTGCAGCAGCTATGGAGATGGATACCGCCCTGTTAAGCAAATTTGAACGCGATGAAAGAAAACCAAATAAAGAACAAGTTCTTGCATTTGCCAAGTATTACAAAGTGAATGCTGATGAACTTCTTTTAGCATGGTTGAGCGACAAGATAGCCGGAGAAGTGTTAAATGAAGATTTTGCCAAAGAAGCACTAAAAGCAGCCGTGAAAAAAGTTGAACTTTTAAAAAGAAAAGGAAATGATAACGGAAGAAAAAGTTAATGCATTACTTGCTGATATGGAAAGCGATTGGATTGAAAGAACTATCTCTATAAAAGAAGATAAGCTAGGACCCGCAGTGTGCGCTTTATCAAACGATTATCCAAACCATAAGCATGAGGGATATATACTTTTGGGAGTGCATGATGATGGGAAATTAGCAGGAATGAAATGGACAGATAAAGAATTGCAAACAATTGGAGGAGTTATTTAATACTCCCCAAATTCAGGCCAATTGCTTAAGGAGGTAAAATAAACCTTACTTTTATCCCAGGAGGATCCTTTTCAATGGCCCATTGGAAGAATGCATTCTGCAACGCGAACGGAATTACCTTGCACTATTCCAGGACTGGCGGAGATAAACCGGTTTTGATTCTCTTGCATGGACTGGCTGCCAGCGGGGCATGCTGGACTGAGGTGGCGCATCTCCTCGGAAATGATTTCGATCTGATTATGCCCGATGCCCGCGGTCATGGAAGATCAACCGTACCAGTTTCCGGTTATGGTTATCCAGACCATGCCAATGACGTGATAGGTTTGATCCATTCCCTGAAACTATCTTCCACTATTCTTCTCGGGCATTCCATGGGAGGAATGACATCCGCCCTGGCCGCCCGTCTGTACCCGGGACTTTTCCGGGGGATCATCCTTGCCGATCCCACCTTTCTTACTCCGGAAATGCAGCAGGAAGTGTATACCAGCGATTTGGCCTCTCAGCATCAAAGCCTGTCCGGTAAAACTTTCGAAGGACTGGTGAGCGATTTACGCAAAAGGCATCCGCACCGGTCATCCCAAACGATTGAAACGATTGCCCGCGCCAGACTTCAAACCGCCCTGGCCGCCTTCGATGTGCTTACTCCCCCGCTTCCTGACTATAAAACACTGGTCAGCGCCCTTAAGGTTCCGGGCCTCCTCATCTTTGGCGATAAGGGGGTAATTACTTCGCGGGTTGCCGGAGAAACTCAAAGAATCAATCCTTTATTCCGGAGTGAGCAGATTCCCGAAGCAGGTCACGGACTCCATTACGACCAACCCGCGCGTTTTGCCGCCGTAATACGGTCTTTTATTCTTTCAATGGCAGTTTTGTGATTAGTGATTGGTTATTAGTAATTGGTGTATCCCGGAATCTTTGAATCTCATGTATACCACTAAGGCACATAAAGTGCGAAGGTTCACAATTCCTTTTGAATTCTCTTTTTTTAGCCGAATAAAAAATGCAAAGTCCGGCGCAGTTGTTTGCGAAATCTTTGTAACCTTTCGGTTAACCTTTTCCCGGTCGGTGTCTATCTTCTTACGCTTCAGGCCGACTGCGTTATCTGCATAGCTAAAACCATGCTGTAATCTCCCGGCGCTTAAAACTTGTATTGCCTGATTATCTCTTCCAGTTCTTCAGCCTTGCCGAGCAGTTCTTTCGATTTGGTGGCCATGTTTTCGGATGTGCCTGAATTCTCCTGGGTAAGTACATTCAGTTGCTGAATGGCATTATTGATCTGGCCCACACCCTCATTCTGTTCTTTGCTTGCGGAAGTAATCTCCTGCACCAATTGGGTGGTATTTCTTATCTTCGGAATGATTTCGTTCAGTTCTGAGCCTGCTTTTCCGGCTAGTTCCACACCTTTTTTAGAGAGATCAATGATTTCGAGCGCTGAGGTTTTGCTCCGTTCCGCCAGTTTTCTCACCTCGTCAGCGACCACTGCGAAGCCCTTCCCCTGTTCGCCTGCCCTGGCCGCTTCAACGGCAGCATT
>JAKAMP010000200.1 GCA_021812865.1 Bacteroidota bacterium
TGAAAGCCACTTACCAGATCAAATCCACCGATATCGCCAAAATAGAAAACGAGGCGCTTTCAGGCGAATATAAAAGCGAAGCGGGAAAGGTGAGCGCCGGACTGATGCTGATGGCAGACAAGCTTTACACCAGTGAAACGCAGTTCTTCTCGGATGTAAAAACCAATATCGGAATCAATAATTACAACCATTTCAAGGAAACCATCCTGAAAAGCAGCATCAGTATCCATGGTATCCTGATCCTGATCGGGCTGCTGCTTTTTGTCGCCTCCTTTGCCATTTCTCTCGGCCCGGTGATGTGGGCCCTGCTTTCGGAGATTTTTCCAAACAGGTTGCGCGGCGTAGCCATTTCCATCATGGGATTCTGGAATTCCATCGTGAGTTTTTCCGTGACATCCATTTTTCCGGTTCAGCTCGAACACATGGGATCGAGTATGACGTATTTCGTGTATGCCGGTTTCGGCCTGCTCACCCTGTTGTTTGTATTGAAATTTGTACCTGAAACCAAGGGGAAATCTTTGGAAGAAATAGAATCCACCCTCGTCAGATCCCATTAAACTCAATTCATAAAACCTACCCATATGAAAAAATTTCTTTGGCTCATTCCTTTAGCTGCAGCGATTATGCTGTGCGTGTCATGCAAAAAGAATCCCAACGGACCGGTAAAAGTTGAAGTCAGGCATATAGACAACAAGTATGTACTTTATCGCGCGGGCGAACCCTATACCGTAAAAGGCGCGGGTTGTGAGTTCGGCAATCCTGCGACCATTGCCGAGCGCGGAGGCAACAGCATGCGTACCTGGAGGGTTGATAACGGTAAAGAAACCGGGCAACAGGTGCTTGATACCGCGAAAAAATACGGACTTACAGTGCTGATGGGGCTTGAAGTGGCCCGTGAAAGACACGGTTTTGATTATAACAATGCCGATTCGGTGAAACAGCAACTGGAGCGTATCAAGGCTGAAGTGATGAAATATAAGGATCATCCTGCCTTGCTTGCCTGGGGAATCGGGAATGAACTGAACCTGAGGTATACCCACAAGAAGGTTTGGGATGCCGTGAATGACATCGCCCGGATGATTCATGAGGTCGATCCCTATCACCCCACCACCACCATGCTCGCCGGTATCGGAAAGGACGAGGTGGATTACATCAGGGAGCATTGCAAGGATATTGACTTTCTGAGCATTCAGATGTATGGCGATGCCATCAACATTATCCAGAGGGTAAAAGATGCCGGCTGGGACGGCCCATATATGGTAACCGAATGGGGCGCCACCGGTCATTGGGAAGTTCCTGCCACTGCATGGGGCATTCCCATTGAACAAACCAGTTCAGAGAAAGCCGATGCCATTATGGAAAGATATACCAAAGCCATTAACGCCAATCCTTCACGATGCATTGGGAATTATGTTTTCCTGTGGGAACAGAAGCAGGAACGTACCCCTACCTGGTATGGCCTGGTGCTGGCCGATGGCGAAGGAACCGAGATGATGGATGTAATGCAGTACAACTGGACCGGCAAATGGCCTGTCAACAGGGCTCCAAGGCTGGACTCCATCTTACTCGACAGCAAAACAAGATACCAGAATGTACACCTGAAAGCTGGCAAGGAAGCTGTTGTACAGGTATTTTCTCACGATGTTGACAAGGATACCCTGACCATTACCAGCGAGATCATTCCCGATCAGCCTGAACTTTTCAAGGATGGCGGGGACAAGGAACAACAGCCGGGCCCCGTAGACGCGCAGATCAAAATTGACAATGCCACCGGCAAGGTCGCCTTCAAGGTTCCTGAAAAATCAGGACCCTACCGCGTATTTGTGTATGTTCACGACGGACATAATCATGCCGCTACTGCAAATGTGCCCTTCTTCGTCGATAAATAAGTGATCCGTTGCAGACACTCTCCCACTCCAATATTGAACTCAAAATCCAGGACCCCGGTGAAATTTACCGGGGTTCCCGGTTTGATTGGACCGGCCAGATCGTCCAGATGACATGGCAGGGCAGGCATACCTTCTGCACAAGCGAGCTGCTGCAGGGCGATATTGACCTGGGAGGCAAAGGATTTTACAATGAATTCGGCATCGACGAGGTGGCAGGGTATGAACAGTGCAAACCGGGCGGACAATTTCATAAGATCGGAACCGGAATGCTCACCCGTATAGATAACTCTCCATACTCGTTTCAGCAGGCTTATCCGCTGGAACCCTTATCATATACCACAGAAAGGAATAAAACCTCCATGGCCTGGGAAACCTGCGGCAGGATACTGAACGGTTTTGGCTATACCCTCCGGAAAAAGGTATCTCTGCTTGAAAGTGGTTTTTGCATCGATTATGAACTGCGAAACGAGGGTGAACAAGTCATCAAGACCAATGAATACGTTCACAACTTCATGTCCATCAATGGCAGAAACACCGGCAATGCATACCAGCTTGAGTTTTCTTCTGAAATCCATCCGGAATCATTTGGAGAGACGGTGAATCCGGAAAACCGCGTTGAGTTCGATGCAAACAAAGTATTCTGGAAATGCTCCCCGCTGAAACCCTTCTTTTTCAGCAATCTTTGTCCTTTTCCCCTCACCCGGGCTGAATGGAAACTGCAGCATACCGGCGAAGGAGTCGGCATCAGGGAGACGCTCCACGCCCCGGTACTAAGGGTTAACCTATGGGGAACAAGGCATGTGATCAGTCCTGAAATTTTCTGCGCCATCAGGCTCCTTCCCGGGGAAAGCTGCAGGTGGAGACGCGAATATGCCGTGTTTCATGTGCAGGAATCAATGCAGGCATAAATGAATGAAGCAAATGACAGACCGATATGAAAAATAAACGATTTGCAGGAAGCGCCGAGCTTAATAAAAAATTATCCGCACTTCCACAAGGGAAATACGTTGAGATGAACGGAGAGAAATACTTCGAGATCCCGGATTACGATCAAATGGCCCCCTTCTTCATGACCATCGTGAGCGATTCCAATCACTGGATGTTTCTTTCGAGCCGCGGAGGTCTCACGGCTGGAAGGATCAACCCGGAGAATGCCATTTTCCCTTATGTGACCGACGACAAAATACATGACGCCTCAGTGAATACCGGAAGCCGCACTATACTGCATGTTGCGGACGGCGATCGGACGTATCTGTGGGAACCTTTCACAGACCGTTTTGATTGCGTATCTGCTGTTCACCGTAACATTTACAAAAATGTACCCGGCAACAAAGTCATATTTGAGGAGATCAACAACGACCTGGCGCTGATATTCAGGTATGGCTGGTTCAACAGTGAGCAATTTGGTTTTGTGAAGCGCTCGGAACTGATCAACCTGCAGGCAAAGGATAGGGAGATCGCCCTGCTCGACGGGGTTGAAAACATTCTGCCGGCTTTGCTGAACCGTTCCATGCAGACCAACTTCAGCACCCTGGTGGATGGGTACAAGAAAAATGAATTGCTTGAAGATTCAGGCATAGGGATCTATTCCCTCAGTTCTGTCCCGGTCGATAAGGCTGAACCCAGCGAAGCCCTGAAAGCCACCATTGCCTGGAGCGTGGGACTTGACAATCCGCAGTACCTGCTTTCTTCGGCCCAACTGGATCATTTCAGGAACGAAGGTTCGGTTCATACCGAGACCGATATTCATGGCCAGAGGGGCGCGTACTTTGTCAGCCAAACCATGCAACTGCAAAACGGGGCTGCCAGGGAATGGTATATCCTGCTCGACAGCAACAAAGACCAGTCAGACATTCTTCACCTGAAAAAGCAGCTCAGCACGGGAAATATGCTGCAGAAGGTACTGGAGGATATCGAGGCCGGCACGATGAACCTCACCCTGAAAGTAGCAAATGCCGACGGGCTACAGCTTACAGCGGATGAAAGAAGCGCCTCAAGGCATTTTTCGAACACGCTGTTCAATATCATGCGAGGGGGGATCCCCGACCAGGATTACCGGGTGGAATGGGCAGATTTCAGAAGGTTCATCCAATCGGCTAATCGATCGCTGGTACCTGCAGTGGATCAGCTCAGCAGGGGAGAAAACACCATTGAGCACTCCGCCCTGCTGCAGCTGGCAAAAGATTCCGGCGACACCAACCTGATCCGGCTCACTTACGAATACCTGCCCTTTACCTTTGGCCGCAGGCACGGCGATCCCAGTCGCCCGTGGAATGTATTTTCCATTGAAACGAAAAATGCGGACGGCAGTCCCAGGTTATACTACCAGGGCAACTGGCGCGATATTTTCCAGAACTGGGAGACCCTGGCCTTTTCCTTCCCGGGATATATCGAGAGCATGATTGCCCGGTTCGTGAATGCCAGCACACCCGACGGGTACAACCCCTACCGGATCACGCGCGACGGATTCGACTGGGAGGTACTGGATCCGCATGATCCATGGTCGAATATCGGTTACTGGGGCGATCACCAGGTAATTTACCTGCTCAGGTTGCTGGAACTCTCGGAGCAGTTTCATCCGGGAGAGCTCGACAACCTGTTGAACACTGAGATATTCGCCTATGCAGCCGTGCCATACCGGATTAAGCCATACCAGGAACTGCTTGAAAATCCATACGAAAGCATCACTTTTGACGAAAAGGCGCATAAACTGGCGCTGCAGAGGGCAAATACTACAGGCAGCGACGGAAAACTCTTGTGGGATGACCAGGAACGGATCGTACAGGCAAACCTTACCACGAAGATCCTGGTGATGATGCTGGCAAAATTCTCCAATTTCGTTGCTGAGGCAGGAATATGGATGAATACGCAGCGCCCGGAATGGAATGATGCCAATAACGCACTCGCAGGATGGGGCGTTTCCATGGTTACCCTTTATTATATGAGGCGGTTCCAGTCATTCTTCAGGAGACTAATGGCTGCATCCAGGCATGAAAACTTCAGGGTGCCGTCCGATGTGGCCGGTTTCATGCACAGGGTTTCCCGGGCATTCAAAGCCCATGAGGCAATTCTGGCAGGGAAATTCACGGGCAGGCAAAGACGAACCCTGCTCGATGAGTTGGGGAATGCCGGAACAGTATACAGAAACAAGGTGTATACTCACGGAATATCAGGCCAAAAAGAAAACCTTTCCCGGGCAGATATCCTTCAGTTCTGCGACCTGTCCCTTGCCTACCTCGATCACTCGATCAGGGCAAATGAGAGGGAAGACGGGCTTTATCATTCGTATAACCTGATGGAAGTGGGCAGCAGTGGGGAAATCATCATTCACCGGTTGTATGAAATGCTCGAGGGACAGGTAGCCCTGCTTAGTTCAGGATACCTGAATGCCTCACAAGCGGTGCAATTGCTGCAGACCATGCAAAAAAGCGCCTTGTACAGGGAGGATCAGAACAGTTACATGTTGTATCCTGACAGGGCATTGCCCGGTTTTATGGAAAAAAACATCATTCCTGCTGCGGAAATCAGGCGTTCTGCACTGCTGCAGGAGATGATCAGTAAGGGAAACCGGGATATTGTCATACAGGATGAAGACGGGCATGTTCATTTCAACAGCGCCTTCAGGAATGCCGCCATGCTGAAAGCGGCCCTCCAATCGCCCGTTTCAGATAAATACGGGAACCTGCAGGCAAATGAAGTTGCAGTGATCCTGGACATATACGAAACAGTGTTCCATCACAGGGCTTTTACCGGCCGTTCGGGCACTTTCTACAAGTACGAAGGACTGGGGAGCATATATTGGCACATGGTGTCGAAGTTGCTTCTTGCAGTGGGCGAACTGGTGCATGATGCCAGGGCAAATGGCGCATCGATGGAAACGCTTCACGTGCTCAGGGAAATATATTATGCAATACGGGAAGGGCTGGGCGTACATAAGCAGCCTGAACAATACGGGGCATTCCCGACCGATCCTTACTCGCATACCCCAAAGCATACCGGCGTGCAGCAGCCCGGCATGACCGGCCAGGTAAAGGAAGATATCCGTTCCCGTTTTGCTGAACTGGGATGGATCGTAGAGAAAGGAGAAATCAGGATCGATCCCT
>JAKAMP010000201.1 GCA_021812865.1 Bacteroidota bacterium
TGTTGTCTTTTTCATATCATATATATTTTAATGTTGCAAAACGTGTCGAACAGAAATTCCAGGCAAACCACATAATAAATGTACAAAACACCATCGGAAATTGAGGGGCACTTTTCAAAAATTAATCTTCAAAAATCAACTTCCAGGGGGTTGACAATACTCCGGCATATTCTTTTAGTGATGATGATTTACAGAACTGCCTTAATTTTTAGCTTTTTTTTCCGTTTCTAAATGCAATTTGGTGAACTTTGTAAGATGAATGATTGAAACCCAATTTTTCTGGTCATGGTCAGAGTCATTGTAATTATCGCCCTGCTGTTCATATGGCAGCCAATTGCCCTTCACGGCCAGGTTTCGGCAAAGCACAACCTGCACTTCCACAGCTTGCCCAGGCAATGGGACGAGGGTATTCCCCTGGGAAATGGTATGCTGGGAGCCCTGGTATGGAACAAGGATGGCGTATTGCGTATGGCGCTTGACAGGTCGGATTTATGGGACCTGAGAAAAATAAAAGAATTTATCAGTCCCAATTTCAGATTTTCCTGGGTAGAAAGCCAGTTGAAGAAGAAAGATTACGATCCGGTACACCGGTTGCTTGATCTTCCGTACGACAGGGATGCCGTGCCTACCAGGATTCCGGGCGCTGCCATCGAATTCCAGGGCATTAGCTGCAAAGATATTTCCGATGTAAATCTTGATCTGGCAACAGCCCTATGCAGGATCAGGTGGAAAAGCGGGGCCGGCATGGAAACCTTTGTCAATGCCACCGGTAATTATGGCTGGTTCTCCCTGAAGGGGTTCGGCAAAAATGTGAAACCCATAATATCCCAGCCCCCGTATGCTGGAAGCAATAATTCCAAGGTCAAAGGCGACAGTGGTGCGGGAGGAAATGATCTCCGCCGGTTAGGCTACAAGCCCGGAACGGTTCATCAATCAGCCCATGAGATCACCTATCACCAGGACTGCGCCGATGGATCATCCTATGAGGTGTGGGTTGCATGGCAGCAAACCGATAACAAAACCATTACCGGATGCTGGACCATTACCCCCTCAAGACCCTATCCTCTCTATAAAAGCAGGGAAAAACTGAAACTGACCGATGTTACGGCCAGGAGATACAGGCAGGAAGAGGATTCGCATATAGCCTGGTGGAAAGAATTCTGGAATCAATCATACCTTTCGCTCCCCGATTCCATCCTGGAAGTGCAGTGGTACCGCGAAATGTACAAACTCGGTAGCGCTTCCAGGAAAGGAGCTCCTCCCATTAGCTTACAGGCCGTATGGACAGCCGACAACCGGAAGCTTCCTCCCTGGAAAGGCGATTTTCACAATGACCTGAACACACAACTTAGCTACTGGCCTTCATACAGCGGGAATCACCTGGAAGAAGCAACGGCTTTCACCGACTGGCTATGGCTATGCAAGCCTGTGGCTGAGAAATACACGAAGACTTATTTTGCTGTAAAGGGATTGAATTTCCCGGGTGTGGCCACCCTTACCGGCGAACCTATGGGGGGATGGATCCAGTATTCCCTTGGTCCAACCGTCTCGGCCTGGCTGGCCCAACATTTCTATTTGCAGTGGAGGTATACCATGGACACTGCATTTCTGAAGGACAGGGCCTATCCCTGGATCAGGGAAACGGCAGTATATCTTGAGAATATATCGGAAAAAGACAGCCATGGCAAACGGAAACTGCCTCTTAGTTCATCGCCTGAAATCAATGATAATTCTCCCTCAGCCTGGTTTCACGAAACCACCAACTTCGATCTTTCCCTTATCCGGTGGCTGTATGGTGCCGCAGCCGACATGGCCAGCGCCCTGGGCTACAGGGAAGATTCCTTGAAGTGGAGCGGTATTGAACAGGAATGGCCCGATTTGGCTTTGTCTGATGAGGATAACAGTTTGCTGGTGGCCCCCGGGATTCCTCTGAAAGAATCGCATCGCCATTTTTCCCACCTCATGGCCATCCATCCGCTTGGCCTGCTCGACTGGAACAACGGGCCTTTCGATACCCGGATCATCAACTCGTCGCTTGCACACCTTGAAAAGCTGGGGAGCGACAACTGGTGCGGCTATTCCTGGGCCTGGCTGGGAAGCATGTATGCACGCGCCCATATGGGGAAAAAAGCCGCCAATGCACTGAAAATCTTTGCCACCTGCTTCTGTTCGCCCAATTCGTTTCACCTGAACGGCGACCAGTCAGGCACAGGAAAATCCAAAATGACCTACCGGCCTTTCACTCTCGAAGGCAACTTTGCCTTTGCAGAAGGAATACAGGAGATGCTGCTGCAGAGCCAGAATGGACGTATACAGATATTCCCAGCCGTGCCTGCCTCATGGGCCAATGTATCCTTTCACAACCTTCGCACGGAAGGCGCCTTCCTGGTTTCTGCTGAAAGGAAAGATGGTGAATTAAGCCGGGTGGAGATCGTTTCAGAAAAGGGGGGAACGGTAAACCTGACCAATCCCTTTCTGAGAGGCGATTACGAAGTGGAGGGCATACAATTGCCCCCCGATGCCCTGAGCAAACTGATGATTAAAATGGAAACAAAACCGGGAATGAAAATTGAATTTCACCTGAGGGACTGATCATCCCTGACAAATGCTACTTCCATTCCATTCGGAAATATTTTTTTTTTTTGTTTGCCCTGTATTATTGACCCTGAACTGTCCATATGACCCACTGAATTCATCTAAAATGAATATTCATGTATATATTGAAAATCACCCGCTTTCCAATAAGAACAGTCTAATCCTCTCAATCCAATCAGAAATAATGAAAAGAATTGTTATTGTATTGCTTCTGATGTTCGCCGTCATTTCTATGGCAGGAGCACAGGACATCATCCTGAAGAAGAATGGAGTGAAGATCCGGTGTAAGATCACCCAGGTTGACAGCGCCGTGATTCATTACCAGGTGTCCGGAATGGCAACCAATGACTATACGATTAACCGTGATGAAGTGGCGACGTATGTTTACGGGAAAAAAACCGTATCGCAGGGAGCAGGGGTAGACCGCTTCAGCCTGGGATTAGGATTCGGACTTGATTTCGGAGGTATTGGAACAAATATTCTCCTTTACCCTCAGAAAAATATAGGTCTCTTTGGAGGGGTGGGGTATGCTCTTGCAGGGGTGGGATTGAATGGAGGAATTAAAATCAGGTTCATGCCCCACAAACGTCTCGATCCGTACATCCTTGGCATGTATGGGTATAATTCGTCCATTTACGTGATGAATGCCACCCAGTTTAATAAATTATTTAATGGTACCACAGTTGGCCTTGGTATGGATATCCATCCCTCAAAAAACAAAGGCTACTGGGCTTTTGCCATTCATATACCTTTCAGGGGATCGGATGTCAAAACTTATGTGGATAATCTCAAGAACTATTATGGTGTTGAATTCCGTAATGTTTTGCTTCCTATATGGATTTCTGCTGGTTACAGGTTTAATATTCGATAGAATTTCATAGCGCTTTAATAAAAGCCAAGGCTATAAAAATCCAGTTTAGTCCTTCAACATCGAAACTTCAAACACCCAGGCATAGCTGCAGGGCGGATTTTTGCGCAACGCTTCCGGTATGCTGATTACAAAACCCTGTCCTTCGGCTTTCCACTTCAGGCTGGTTTTGCTTCCCAGGAGATGAACCTTTGCCCCTGCCGCCGGCTGGTGCGATTTGATATGGATGGCGGCCGGCATGACGTTTTCTTTATCAGCAGCCATATAATAGAAATGCGTCATTCCGTTTTTCTGCTGCGTCATGCAAATGTTACTTTCCTTGAAGGGAGCAATGGGCTTGCTGTTATAGATGGCATTCCCGTTGATCTTCATCCAGGCTCCGATTCCTGCAAGGAGATCGTATGCTCCCTGCTGCCAGTCGCCGTCAGGTCCGGGAGCCACATTCAGCAACAGATTACCACCCTTTGCCACGATATCGACGAGCAGTTGTATGGCTTCGCGCTGGTTCATATATTTGGCGTTGGGTGTAAATGACCAGCCACCACCTGAAATGATGCAGGACTCCCAGGGATAGGGCAGTGTTTTTTCAGGTACCCGGTTTTCGGGCGTGAGGTAGTTCTGGTTTTTGCCATAAACCGCGCGATCAACCACGATGAGGCCCGGTTGCTTCTCCCTTGCCTTTGCCACGATCTCATCCATGCGGATATCCTGGTTCACCACGCGTGATTTAAGAAAACCCGATTTGGACTCTTTCACCATTTCATCATATGCCCTGCGAATCTGGTTCTCGTCCTTCTTGGCCACCCATCCGCCATCGAGCCAGAGGATATCTATTTTGCCGTAACCGGTCATCAGTTCCATGATCTGTTGCCGGGTGTATTCCACAAATTTTTCCCAGCGGTCGGGGTAAGCCAGGGGATCGTAATTCACGTTCCGGTCGGGTGTGGCAAAATTCGGCCACCAGTAATATTCGCTGTGCCAATCGGGCTTGGAAAAATAAGCGCCCGTCCATAACCCTTCCTGCCTGAACGCACTGAATATCTCCTTCGCAATATTGGCCTTTGGATTGGTGTGGAAAGGACAATCGGGCGAGGTGATCTTATAATCGGTTGTTTTAGTATCGAACATGCAAAATCCGTCGTGGTGCTTGGTGGTGAACACTACATACCGCATACCCGCATCCTTTGCTGCCTTCGCCCATTTTTCAGGATTGAAATTCACCGGTTTAAAGGTGTTTAT
Source organism: Bacteroidota bacterium (assembly GCA_021812865.1). Taxonomy (GTDB): domain Bacteria; phylum Bacteroidota; class Bacteroidia; order Bacteroidales; family JAAYUG01; genus JAKAMP01. The sequence continues at coordinate 4,703 of JAKAMP010000201.1, forward strand.
GAGCCCCTCATACTTCTTTTTGTAGGCAACATAGTCGTCCATGCTTCTTCTGCACCAGCCTTCATCTTCGGCACAGATGCTCCACGATTCCACCACACCCCATTGGCTGTATGGTCCCCAATGCATGAGCAATCCAAATTTCATATCCTGCCACTGGCTGAGTTTCTGCAAAACCAACGGGTCGGTTTCGGGCACATATCTTTCTTCCTCTGTCTGCGCAAAGAGAACGCCGGCAAAGCTTATCAATAAAACTGCTATCAGGCCTGCTTTCTTCATGTATGTATGTTATTAAGATTATGAAAAGGCTATTCGATGATCATTTCGTCGCAAAACATGTACGAAGGACTGCCGGCAGCCTGGTGCCAAGCCGGGAGTGGGCCGGGGTTCTTTGCCACCACCCGCAGGTAACGGGTTTTCAGGTTGTTCAGCGGGATGGTATAATCTTTCACAACGGTTCCCTGGGTATGTGGATCCACATCATTCTTTACTGAACCCACCTCCAGGAATTTCACCCCGTCGTCGGAAGCATATACGGTTATCACCGAAGGCATGAGTATCCACGAGTAGGCATTCTGCAGGAAGCCTGCCTGAACAATGTTCACCGGGGTTACCTTCTGCAGGTCGATCACCAGGTCGATATCCGTTCCCTGGTATCCCTGCCAGTGCCCGTCGGCGAAATTATCCGAGCCTCTTATCCCGTCTAGCAGAGCGCCGTCGCCACCTGCTGTATAAGCCGGGTTGTAATTACTGTATTGCGAACGCAGCTCCTTGAGACAACCCACCCCCTTATGTACATAAAATGATTTTGACGCCACCGGGTAAAGGATATTGTTCACGATAACCCTGGTCCTCACCGTAGCAGGTGCATCCAGCACAAATGGTTCAGAATATCTTGCCGAACGAAGGGTTGGCTCACTTCCATCAGTTGTATAATATACCGGCTGGTTCCCGTACAGGCTCCTGAGGCTGATCTCCATCACGCCTTGTCCGGCTTTAGGCGTTGCAGTGATCCACGCGGTATATTCAAGGTTGAGCAGTTCATCGCCGGCCTTGTCGTAGCGGGATTTGATCCTGTCGAGCCACCATCCCCGGTTTTCCCGGTTCCACAATACGCTGTATTCTTGCCTGAGGCTGCCAAGTTCTTGCATCAGCCCTGTTGTGGCTGTTTGCGCTCGTGTGATGTTATCGGCCGAACCCGACTCGAACGCATGGTAAACACGCAACCTGGCAAGATTTCGTTTGGCCATATATTCCGAC
>JAKAMP010000202.1 GCA_021812865.1 Bacteroidota bacterium
AATTCAATACCACGTATGCCAGAACTGATCGTAAAATATTTTCCAGGATTAACGTCCCGGCAGCTTGAACAGTTCAGGCAGATGGAACGCTTATACCGTGACTGGAACCAGAAAATCAATGTGATCTCGAGGAAGGACATCGGTCATTTTTATGAACATCATGTACTGCATTCCTTGGCCATTGCAAAATTCACCTCTTTCACCCCCGGCACAACAATTCTTGATGCGGGTACAGGTGGCGGGTTCCCGGGAATACCGATGGCTGCAATGTTCCCGCAATGCCATTTCACCCTTGCTGATTCCATTGGAAAAAAGATCAGGGTGGTGCAGGAAATTTCACAGGCGCTCGGCCTCGGTAATGTAGAAGCTAAAGTTTCAAGAATCGAACAACTGAATAACCGTTACGATTTCATTATAAGCCGCGCAGTTACTGCATTTCCTGACTTCGTGGGCTGGTGCCGCGGAAGAATCCTGCCCCAAAACCGCAATCCTCTGCCCAATGGCATGATCTACCTGAAAGGCGAAGATCTGGATGCTGAGAAGGCTTTGTATGGGGACAAACTCAAAATCGTGGACCTTTCCTCATGGTACACTGAACCATTCTTTGAAACCAAGAAACTGATTTACCTGCCTGCAATTTACTCAACAATAAGGCAAACTTGATCGCCTTGCAACAGCATTCATATAAAATCAATCTCGAAAACAGAATCTAAACTACTATTTATCAATATATTACAAACACTCAACAGGTTTTGAAACAAAAAACCGTCAAACCTTTTTTTGAAAATAAAAAAAATACTATTTTTGCGATCTCAATTTCAAACCAGTAACCCGTAAAAAGTTACCGGAGAGGAAAAAGAAACCTGACAGAAAACAATGCAATTATGAAAAGGACATTTCAGCCGTCACAGAGGAAAAGGAGAAACAAACATGGGTTCAGGGAGAGAATGGCCACTGCCAACGGGCGTAGGGTATTAGCTTCACGCAGGGCCAAAGGCAGAAAGAAACTTACCGTTTCCGACGAACCCAAGCATAAGGCATAATCTTATACAGATATACATTCAACCAAGGCATCTGAAACAGGGTTGCCTTGGTTTTTTATTTTATATACCTGAATCTTCAGAAAGCAGATTGCCGGTATACTAACTTGTGAACCTCCTGCCCTCCTGGTTCAATTTCGAAATACATTTTCTATCTTTACCACAATTGAGCTTAACCCGAACCATCCCCGTCTATGAGTGCACCCACCCTGGCCCTTATTCTGCCCTGCTACAATGAACAGGATGCTTTAAGTCACACGTCAGTTGCGCTGAATGAACTGATGCAAAGGCTCATGCAAACCGGCCGCATTGCCGCTGATTCATTCGTTCTTTTTGTTGACGACGGCAGCAGGGATAAAACCTGGAGCGTCATTGCCGAACTTCACCAGCAGAATGGAATGTTCAGGGGACTGAAGCTTTCCACGAACTTTGGTCACCAGAACGCTTTACTGGCGGGCATGCACGCGGTGAACGGCAAGGTGGACTGCGCCATTACCATTGATGCGGACCTTCAGGATGACCCTGCCACCATCGAAGAGATGATTGAGGAATTCCGCAACGGCAGCGCCATTGTATATGGTGTGCGTTCCAGCCGCGACAAGGACAGCTTCTTCAAAAAAATAACCGCCCGTTTCTTCTATCGCCTGCTGAAATTCATGAAGGTAAAAACGGTATACGACCATGCCGATTTCCGGCTGATGAGCCGGCAGGTGATCAGCGAAATATGCCGTTTCAAAGAAGTGAACCTGTACCTGCGGGGTATTTTCCCGCTGATGGGATTTCCCAGCAGCACCGTTTACTACGAAAGAAAGGAGCGCATTGCCGGCACCACCAAGTACCCGCTCAGGAAAATGATGTCGTTTGCCTGGGATGGCATTACCTCATTTTCGACCTTTCCCCTCCGGCTGATCTTCCTGTTGGGCTTCCTGATTTTCATCATATCGATCGTACTCATGGTTTGGGCCTTCATCCCTGTGCTCGATCAGAAAGCTGTTCCGGGCTGGGCCTCCACCGTGCTGCCCATCCTGTTTTTCGGCGGACTGCAGATGATCAGCCTGGGCATCATTGGCGAGTACCTTGGAAAGATTTACCACGAAGTGAAGGAGCGTCCCCGTTTTATCATTGAAAAAGAACTGAACTGATGGCAGAAATGAACCAGGATATATTGCAGAAGGAAGAACAGTTTCATGATTCGTGGGCTGAAACCATCGATGTGGATAACCTCCCGGTAGATGAATTCTTTGAAGCCTGCACTGCGCCTGAAAACCGTTGGTTGCTTGAAAAACTGGGCGACCTCACCGGCAGGAAAGTGCTTGAGCTGGGCTGCGGAGCCGGTGAAGCCTCCATTTACCTCGCCAAGAAAGGCGCCGATGTTACCGCCACCGATCTATCGGGCGGCATGCTCAAAGTGGTGGAAAGACTGGCAAAAAAACATGACGTATCGGTAAAAACCCATAAGACCGATGCCGACCAGATCGATTTTCCCGACGGAACCTTCGATATTGTATATGCCGCCAACCTGCTGCACCATGTGGACATCGGCAAAACGCTGGACGAAGCCTGCAGGGTACTTAAACCCGGAGGTATTTTTTGCTCCTGGGATCCCATTGCCCATAACCCCGCCATCAACGTGTACCGGAGAATTGCCACCGAGGTGCGCACCGAAGACGAGCACCCCCTCCGGATGAAAGACCTGAAGCTTTTTTCTAAACATTTCTCCAAGGTTGAATACGCTACGTTCTGGTTCTTCACGCTCTGGATTTTTATCCGCTTCTATTTTATCGAGCGGGTCGATCCCAACAAAGAGCGATACTGGAAAAAAATCATTACCGAACACCAAAAGCTTGAACCCCGCTACAACCGGCTGGAACGCCTCGACAGGAGATTCTTCCGGCTGTTCCCCTTCCTGCGCCGTTATGCATGGAATATTGCGGTGATTGCCACGAAGGGGTGATGATTTGTTCCGGATACGAAGTTTAAAAGTTAAGATATCACCAAACAAGCATTCTTCAGGGCTGTTGGCTATTAGCTTTTGGCTATTGGCTATTGAACGGACGATTTTCATCCTCCCAAGGAAATTTCAAAGCAATGGTCTGTCCATCGTTTGACAATGGAATGTCAATCGAATGTCAATCGAATGACATCCGGAGGATTGCTATTTTTACGTTCCTGAATCCGGTTACTGTTTGAATGTTTACGCTTCCTTCCCCTGAATCCTTTTGGAGAATATTTTATACCTTCGGCCTTTCATTTTGTATACAATACCGAACCGATGAAAAAACAGCATAAGGATATCAACCGGAAACAGCAACAACCTTTAGTCTCCCTTTCACTGATCGTCACAGGAAACCTTAATTCCTCATCCTGGCAGGCGCTCTCTGAGTCCATACAGAAACTCAAACCGGAGTATACCGACATTTTTGAGATTATTACTGAGAAACCAGATTCCGCTCAGGCCGCTGCCTGGGAAAACGAATCCACCCGGCAACTATCGGGAAAGGACAACCTGACATACATTGATGCTGCCTCCAGCTCACTGGAATATATACAGACAGCCACCCGCGAGGCTAAATCCGAATATGTTGCGTACCTGGATGCCAGCCTGATGGAGAGGTCGTTCAACATCAACGACCTGTTGGCGCTATGCCAGAAGGAGTTCATACCTGACACCCTGCTCGACCTTCATTTTCAGAATGAGGAGCTGCTCCGGAAGAAAGAAATCCCTATGCGGTCCATCTTCGCTCTTTCGTCTGCTGCAGCCAAATACATGGCAGAGGCGATTCCGGACAACGCCCAGGATTTCAGGTATTCATTGAATTTCCTGTTCAACAGGCTTGATATTCCGTCAAAATCTCTTGTTATTCACCAGAATTCCCCTTTCGATGAAAGCAAGGTATATACCGTGTTCGGCAAACCCGGCTACTTTGCCTCCCGAAGGCTGAAAATGAAAAACTCTCTGAACTGGTTCTTCACTGTTCCTGTAAGAGAACTGAAAAACAAGCCCGAATGGCGCTATCTTGCAGCCTATGGAAATTCCATCAACCGGCTGATCTTTGTCTCCCTTGCCATAGCGCTTTTCATTGCTATGCCCCTGTTGAGCCTCAACACCAGCATCTCGGGCGATGAGGACAAGCACGTTTTCCAGGCCAAATCGGTATATAACTATTTTGCCACCGGAGGAAAAGACAAATCATACATGAAGGATATCTGGGGTCCCTTTTATGCATACCCCATTTCTTTCGATGTGGCCATGCACATCCTTACACAGGTTTTTAAGATTGATCACATTTACGAATTCAGGCACGTGTTCAATTCATGGATGGGCTGGCTTGCTATACTCTTTGCGGGATTACTGGCCATGCGCATCGCAAGCTGGAGGGCGGGAATTGTCGCTATGCTCTTCCTGTTCCTCACCCCGTCATTCCTGGGACATTCTTACAATAACCCCAAAGACATACCCTTTGCTTTTGGCTATATCTTCTCCCTCTATTATATTTTTCAGATGGTGAAGGAATTCCCCAGGTTCAGGAACCGCACGATCATTCTCATGGCCCTCAGTATAGGCATAGCGTTGAATGTACGAAGCGGGGGCTTGCTCCTGATTGCCTACCTGGGCTTTTTTGTAGGACTGGCATATCTTTTCAGCATGAAGATCAAACAAATGTTTTCTGCGGAAGGGATCAGGCTTGCCAAAAAAACGCTTCTCATTCTCCTGGGTATCATTGTTTCGGGCTATATCCTGGGCATCATGTTCTGGCCCTATGCCCTCGAGCATCCCATCAGGGGACCGCTCGACGCATTGTCCATCATGACCAACTTCACCGTGAGCCTCAGGCAGATATTCGAAGGGAAATTCATCTGGTCCGACCATGTACCCTGGTACTACTCTTTGAAATACATCCTTATTACCGTTCCGCTGGTAGTCTTCCTTGGCCTGTTCTTTTTCTTCATGCTTTTGCCCAGACTTGCCAGTAAAGGAAACCGACTGTGGATGTTCATGATCTTCTTCACCTTTGCATTCCCGGTTTTCTGGGTGATCTACCAGAAATCGAACGTATACGGCGGATGGCGTCACCTGCTCTTCGCCTACACTATGCTTGTAGTTGCCAGCGCAGTGGGCACAGAAGCTTTCCTGCGGCTGTTCAGCAAAAAATCTCTCCGGCTCGTTGCCGCAGTGCCCTTTGTGGCGCTCTCGGTTAGTCCGGCCCTGCATATCATCCGTAACCACCCAGACGAATACATTTATTACAATGAACTTATCGGCGGGGTGGACAAGGCTTACGGCAACTATGAAACCGACTACTATTACCACAGCGTGCGGCAGGCCTGCCTCTGGCTGAAGGACAAAATCAATTCCGATCCGCAGTTAAAGAACAGGAAAATCATCATTGCCAGCAATTTCACTCCTGCCGTGTCATATTACTTCAGAGATATGAAAGACAGCGTAAAAATTATCTATGTGAGGTATTACGATCGCGGAGAATACGACTGGGACTTTGCCATCCTGGCCAACAGCTATGTGAACCCATACCAGCTCAGGAAGAACCTGTGGCCCCCAAAGAACACCATTCATGAGGTGAAGGTAGACGATGTGCCTATCTGTGCCGTGGTTGAACGGAAGAACAAGGAGGATTTTTATGGATACCAGGAATTGGATAAGAAGCAATACCCGCTGGCTATACCCACCCTTCAGCAAGCTGTACAGTTCGATCCGCGCAACGAGGCAGCCCTGCTCGATCTCGCCAAGGCATATATGGATGTGGGACAGTCCGATACAGCCCTTATGTACATTGATCAGTGCCTGAAAGTGTATCCCGATTACGACAAGGCGCTGAACCTGATGGGGATTGCTTACATGA
>JAKAMP010000203.1 GCA_021812865.1 Bacteroidota bacterium
TGAATATCCTTCACGGCAGAGCCCTTGTAGTTATAGTCTCCCGAGGGCTGCTTCACGACTCCATAGCCCGTAGAGGTTTTGACGAAGTCAGCGCCTGCCTGGTTACTAATTTCACACAGGCGTATCTTGGGCTCATCTGAAGGAAGGAAATCATTTTCGAAAATTACCTTAACGATGGCTCCGCCCAGGTGACAAGCGCCCGTCACAGCCCTGATTTCTTTTTCCACGTAATCCCAGTCGCCCTGCAGGACCTTGCCAATGTTTACCACCATATCGATCTCTGTGGCTCCGTCGTTTATAGCGGATTCCGTTTCAAACACCTTCACTTCAATGGCGCTGTTGCCATGCGGAAATCCAATGACGCATCCTACCGCTACATCACCGCCCGTTAGCAGTTTCTTTGCCTGTTTCACCGCATAGGGTTTGACGCAAACCGAAGCCACATGATGAGTGGCTGCCAGCGCACAGCCTTTTTCCAGGTCTTTATCGGTGAAGGTCGGGTGAAGGATGGAATGATCGATCATTTTGGCAAGTTCTCTAACCGTGGGATTTTTCATATGCTGATATTTCGGATTATTTTCAGGGATAGATCAGGCGTACGATGCAGCATTCAGGGGTGATACATCAGCCTTTGCGAGAAGAAAAATGTTTCATCGCCTGGAGGATTTTTTCGGGTATGGGCTCGTGAACGATAAAACCTCGTTCAGGGTACTCTTGTATCCTGTGCAATTCACCGAGCATCTCCGTCACCATGTCTAGGCCTTTCGAGGCGAACAGTTCTGACTGCTGTTCAAAGGTGGATGGAGGCGGACAATTTACCACTTTTACAGAAGCCCAGTCCTTCCTGCAGGTAAGCCAAACCCTTCGCTGACGGATGGGATTGGCAACCGCGATAATCTTTTTTATGCCTCCGGGGGGAGCGAGTTCGGGGTAGTTTTTCTGAAGGATGGAACGGGTGAACTGCAGGTTTTCTCCGGTATTTTCCGACCGTGTTTCAAGGATGATCGATTTAGCAGGCACTTCAGGGAATTGCGAGGTAAGGGTTTCAAAGAAATATTCGGCCTCAGGCCTTTTCAGGCCAATGCTACCCGAACCTTTTCCTCCGGTAAAAATGATCCTGGGAGCAAATTCTCCGAGCATGAGCTCTGCGCACTGCACGGGAATGTCCATATCGAAATGCCCGAAACCTACTATGGCGTCGGCACGCGAAGGCTTTTCGTGAAGGTAAAGGTAATCGAAGATGAGCCTGGCCACTTTGCCGGCCCCGGAAGCATCTGACTTTTTCATTGCGCTAAAACGGTTACATGTCAGCGGTTGACCAGTGCATATTTCTCGGTGCTGTAAATATAGCGGCTATATATGAATAAGTCGTTTCGCGTGGTGGAAAATTTTACATTTACCTGAACCAGGGGTTTCCCTTTTTTCACCTGAAGCCACCGGGAAAGGGCTTTGTCGGCGAGTATAGCCCTGATCTCATGACGGGCCGAAAGGATTTCCACCTGGTAGCGTGAAAACAAGGTCTGAGCGAGAGAAAGGTTTTCGAAAGGCTTTGAAACCATTGCCGACAAGTTGAAATCAGGAATACTGGTTTGTTCAAGCATCACCGGTTCTTCCCCAATTACCCTGAGCAGCTTATAGGAGATGCACTGTACCGCCAGCTCAGCGGGAGATAGGGGGAAGAAGAAATATTCATCCCAGTTGTCCAGGTGAGGTTTTTTTATATAAATGAGTTTCACCGGATCGAATGAGGAATCTCCGGCAATGTAAATGTTCTGAAATGGCAGGCCTAAGTTCCGGTGGTTCGAAATTACTTTGCTTCCCAGTCCCTGAACCTTTTGTATGAATCCATCTTTTACCAGTTCTTCCAGGGCGCGCCTTACGGTTAACCGGGTAACCTGTTTTTTTGCCGCCAGTTCATTTTCAGATGGAAGCAGATCGCTTTCCCTGATTTCACCGCTCAGGATGCGATATTTCATTTCATCATAAAGGTTCAGGTATGGAAAATTTTTCATGGCGGGCAGGGGTTGTTTCCCAAAGGTAATCAAAATCACCTGTCTATACAAGCTAAAAACATACTAAGGCAAAGAGATAGAATTTTATGAGGATATTCGGCGGGTGCAGAGTAAAACCGATGCCATTATTTTGAAAATATCTGCAATCATCGCATTTTTGAAAAAAATGAATGCAGGGTATATGGAAAAGTTCAATATGGAAGATCATCCGCACCGGAGGTATAATGCATTGACCCGTGAATGGGTGTTGGTTTCTCCACACCGGGCAAAACGTCCGTGGCAGGGACAGAAGGAGAAGCTGACTGGCGATGACCGGACGCCGTATGATCCGGGTTGTTACCTGTGCCCGGGAAACGAGCGGGCAGGGGGGATAAAGAACCCGGCCTATACGGGGGTTTATTCGTTTGTGAATGATTTCAGCGCCTTGCTGTATGATTCGCCGGCAGGTGAGTATGCCGATGGCGAGTTATTCCAGGCCAGGAGTGAACGGGGCAAATGCAAGGTCATTTGTTACTCTCCGCGGCATGATCTTACCATCCCTGAAATGAGCCAGCAGGAAGTGCGTTCGGTGGTTGATTTGTGGCAGAGAGAATACCTGGAACTCGGAGCTGATCCGAAGATTGGGTATGTACAGATTTTCGAAAACAAAGGGGCAGTAATGGGCTGTTCAAATCCTCACCCGCATGGCCAGATATGGTCGCAGGAATCGGTACCTGTGGAGCCTGCAAAAGAAAATGAAAGTCAGAAAGAGTATTTCTTACGATATGAACGGACTTTGCTGGGAGATTATCTTCAGAAGGAATTGAATAAAAAGGAACGACTGCTTGCTGAGAACGATCACTTCGCAGCCCTCGTTCCTTATTGGGCCTGCTGGCCATTCGAAAGCCTGGTTATTTCGAAAGACAGGCTGCAGCATATAGGGCAGATGAATGAGGCACAGAAGAATGCCCTGGCCGAGATGTACCGCCGGGTGACCATTATGTATGATAACCTGTTCGAGATATCCTTTCCGTATTCCGCGGGGATTCACCAGAGCCCTACCGATGGAAATGATCACCCCTGGTGGCATTTCCACATGCATTTCTATCCGCCCCTGCTGCGTTCGGCCACCATCAAAAAATTTATGGTGGGATATGAAATGCTGGGCAACCCGCAACGCGATATCACTCCTGAAACAAGCGCTGACCGTCTCAGGAGCCTGCCGGCTGAGCATTACCGGATGAAGAAATAATTATTTTTTCTGCCGGTTTAGCCCTGTGCTCCTGCATCATAAAATATGCATTACCTTTGAATTCATCGTAACATAAATATTTTATCAGGAATAATGGAACACCCGTGATTGTGATTTTATGATCATGGAGTTTGCGATTACAAAACAGGCGTGTTACATCTAAGGATGAAAACTGAATGTTGAAGGAGATACGACAGATACCTGAGGTTGCCCTGAAGTGTTACCAAGAGAACAGGCTTTGCCGCCTGCCTCTGGGCGTACCCTATCTGGGCATCGGTTCATCCTATTTTGCATCGCTGACGCTGAAATATTGCGATGTTCCCATTCAGCCAGAACCAGCCTCGGAGTACATTGACTATCTCACTACCTGGAAAACAGGGCAGGAAGCAGTGCTTATTTCTCAGTCCGGCAGGAGCAGTGAACTGCTCTGGTGTGCCGATGCCCTGGACCGGGTGAGTGTGATTACCAATGATCTGCAAAGCACGCTGGCCATGCATCCTCATGTGTCGAAGGTGATTCCCATGGCTGCCGGAGAAGAGAAATATTCTTCCTCAAAAACCTATATCGCTACCCTGATTGCGCTATACCTGGGTTTGGGTTTTGACCCCATGCCCGCTATAGGGCAGTTGGTAAAGGAAATGAACCAGTATGAAAATACCGGGAAAGGCTGGGCTCAGATGATCCATGAAAGCTATGTTTCAGGAAAGTGGAAAGGCGCCTATATCCTGGGGAACGGGCCTAACCTGGGAACAGCCATGCAGGCGGCCCTGGTTCTCACCGAATCGTCGGGCATTCCTTTCCAGGCTATGTCGCTGGCACAGTTCGATCACGGTCCGAAAGAAAGCGTCCCGGGTGCATTGGTTTTCATCATTTCCACAGGTTCTGCTTGTGAAAAAAGAAGGGCTGCACTTGTTCCGCTGCTGCAGGCAGCCGGTGGCCACATCGTAATCTATGATGTGCCATACATCGCGGAGCACCTGAGTCCCCTTACCGCCATCATGCCTTTCTTCTTTGCCTGCCACTACCTGGCCGTAAAGATGAACCGAAAAAATCCCTTTGTCATCGGGGGAAAGATTACAGAGACAAATTAAAACGACAAGCATTAACGAAAAAACAAGAAGGATTATGCCTGTATAAAATGCATATTCTTCAATACGGATAGTATCAACCAACAAAACCAATTGTAACCAATGAAAAAACTGCTTGTATCGATTCTCATGGCCAGCCTGCTATTCTCGGGCGCCTGCAAAAAGGAAGCCGGCATCAGCCAGCAGGAAGTAGATAGGTTAAGAACCCAGGTTAAGGCTGAAGCGATGTGGACCTGGCAGCAATACAAGAAATATGCATGGGGGCATGATGAACTCAACCCGCTGAAAGCCACGCCAAGGGACTGGTATACAGAGCCTCTTTTGGTTACTCCTGTTGATGCGCTGGATTTGCTTTACATTATGGGAGAAAAACAGGAGGCCGATTCCACCAAGGAATATATCCTGAAAAACCTGTCGTTCGATAAAGACGTTTATGTAAAAAATTTCGAGATCACCATCCGATTCCTGGGAGGACTTCTATCCTCTTACGAGCTATCGGGTGACAGACGGCTGCTTGACAAGGCTGTTGACCTGGCGGACCGGTTACTGAAGGCCTACAATACCCCCACGGGAATGCCCTATGTAATGGTGAACCTGAAAACAGGAGCCGTGAAAGACTCGATTACCAATCCCGCCGAGATCGGCACCAACATCATTGAACTGGGTACCCTGAGTAAATTGACCGGGAATCCGGTTTACATGAATGTGGCAAAGAAAGCGCTGATTGCCCTTTATGAACGCCGCTCAAAAATCGGACTGGTAGGCGAGGGAATCAATGTGATCACAGGTGAGTGGACCAATACAAGCAGCCATATCGGCGCCTGCATCGATTCATATTACGAATACATGCTGAAGGGTTCCATCCTGTTCGGCGACACCGCATTGCGCAACATGTACAACGTGCACCTCGATGCCATCAACAAAAACATTGCCGAAGTGGTTGACGGAAGGCTCTGGTACGGAAGGGTTGACATGAACACGGGTGAAAAAACAAAGCCCTACTATGGAGCCCTCGACGCCTTTTTTCCTGCCCTGCTCTCCCTTTCGGTCGATATGGAACATGCCGTGAAACTGCAGGCATCATCCGATTACATGTGGAACCACTTTGTAATCGAGCCTGAGCAGTTCAATTACAAAACCATGGAAATAGTCGACGGCGCCTATGTGCTGAGGCCTGAGATTATGGAATCGGCCTATTACCTGCATCATTTTACCAATGATCCCAAATACCTGCTCATGGGCAGGAAATATTTTGAAGATATCCGGAAATACTGCAAAACCGAATATGGTTACGCATCCCTGAAGGATGTCAGGACCAAGGAAAAGATGCCGAGTATGGAAAGCTTCCTGTTTGCAGAAACTTTCAAATACCTGTACCTGTTGTTTTCACCCGACAGCACGCTCAATTTCGATAAGGTGATCTTCAGTACCGAAGCCCACCCGCTCAATAGAAATGATTGAGTTGAGAAGGACGGGGAACATTATCCTGGTTCATTCTTCCACTATCGCAACATCCCATGGTTTAAGGTCGATTTCCGATCCTTTCGCCAGGGATGTTTTGCTT
>JAKAMP010000204.1:0-3378 GCA_021812865.1 Bacteroidota bacterium
CACCATCATGGTGTCGCAATAAGAAAATGATTTATTATGTTTTGGCTGGTAGAAGTTCCACTCATCCATGTATATTGGATACAACCAAAAGGGATATCCGGTATTGATTTTTTCAGGAAGATAAATGAAAGTGCGAAGGTCCTTCCTTGATTCGACAGGTTTGATTTCTATTTTCATAGGGTTCAAATATAGAAGAAAAATAAATAACACAAAGCCGCCACCTGAAAAAATAAGGCATAGTTAGGCAGCAAAAGCCTGTAGATCAAGGTAGACAATTCAAATCAGATCGAATGGGAATTCTGTGGTCCGATAACCAAGGCCAGTGCAGAATAAAGTCTGCTTGAAAGGTAACCTAACAACGGTCCGGTAACCAAACCAGCCAGTACGTCGATGAGGTAATGAGCCTTAATGTATACGGTGGCAAAACACAGGATAACAAAGAAAAATATCATTATCGGTGCAAATCTTGGGAGGTATACTACCGAAAAATATAGTAAGATCACTCCTAATCCCACATGAGCGCTCGGGAATGCAGCGGTAGGTCTTTCGGCTGTAGCCTGAATCAATTTAACCAGGTTGCCGAAGAATCCATAGGCAGGAACATGGTTTTCAGGATAGGGAAAATAGAACTGTGGCCCTACAACCGGGAAAATGATGAAAATGATGTAGTACATGACAAATGCACTGATAATGACAAAGCTTACCTTCTGGAAAACCTCTGTACGGAAAAGGAATACATTGAAAGCCACCAGGAAGGTAATACAATAATAGGCAAAGTAGCCCATATACATCAGTTCATTGAACCATTTGTATGGAACCACCTGCGAAAATTCGAGGCTGGGCTGAAATCCGAAAATTTTCTGGTCGAGTCCCGAAATGACAGGATCTAAGTTATTGAAAAATAAATGGTTGAAATATTCGGTTTCGGAATAAAAAAAAGTAACTATGGCCAGGGGATAAGCAAACCTTAAAAAAGCCGTAAAGCTTCCGGGAAATCTATTGTATGACCATTGCATAATAAAAATCAATGCGACCACACCGAACCGGAAGAGAATGTGGGGCAACTCATCTTGCAGGCGTTCACGGAAAACAATAAGTAATCCGGTGGTTATCAATACATAAAAAAGCACGATATAATCTATAGGCACAAGGCTGATCCGGGAGGTTTGGACGTTTTCTGCAATGAATACCTCATGATTGTGCTTTATTTTCTGATGTTTATTGGCAATAGACTGCAATATGGTAACCAGGGTAACTTTCTGTTTCATTGGACGCTCATTCTGGATTTGATTTTCCACAGTGGACAGGTTATGGAAGGGTAATCCGATTATTTATTAAGTAATTGAAATACATTAATTTGTGTTATATTTTCTTGTCATAAACAATCAAGAAAACCGCGCTAAATTAGGTAAAAAATATGAATCAGGCAGTATGCCCGAGAAATCAGTTAATCACCGCTTCTTTTTGCGATAACAGTAATAGGCTAGTACATATTCCAGTGCTTTAATAATGGCAGGATTGACAGGCAACTGTTTCTCTGAGAGTTCATAATCAATAGACGCCAATGGAAGGTAATAGTTTGCAGCAACTGGCGCCATCTGCAGTTTTTCTAGTGAGTTTTCGCTATGGTCGAAGATAGCTGGATGTTTCTCCTTTAAGATTTTGCAGGCAATGAGACTATGACTGCCATCCTTCAAGATCATGCTGCTGAATCCAAAAACCCGACATACCAATCCCCTGAATTCATAATCCAGGCATCCTCCAGGACCTAGGGCCAGTTGACGATGACTAAACAGACTGCAGGTTTTTAGTTCTGAAAATTCAGTTTTCAGTAGTTCCATCTTTTCTTCTGCCTTGCCTGTTTGATACTGGTGAAATGCATAAGGAAGAAATTCAAGCGGTGTAGCATATATATCGGGGTAACTGCAGCATGTCCCACAGCCAGATTTGCATGAAAGACCGGTGGCAGACTGGAATAATCCCGTATCTATCTCCAGTTTCCTATATATTTTTAATACGGCCCGCACTTTATTTGTAAGAATCATCTACTTATCATAATTTATCCTAAAATACTGCAAAATATAAATTCCTATCATTCAACCTGATCAAAACTTGTCAAGAAATTTAACAATGTTTTAAAACACCTGATTTGGCGGGCAATTCAAGGGGATTTGGCCTATCTTTACATCAGTTATTTGCTTCGTTCTTTACATCATAGTGCCGCATTAATTTTTTTGATCGTGCTTAGCTCAACAGTAAATCAAAATTAGGGTCACGCTCAGAAGATGCAAAGTCAGGCCGCATTCATGCAGAAATGCGCAGCGGAAGACCGACCATCTTTGGCTCCCTATGCATAATTTAAGGGGCTAATAACCGATCCTTAAATTAATGCGGTTTTTTTATTTTTTCTGTCACACCTTAGCCGACCACGATTTCTATCAGAATGAAGCATAATGATTTTGTAATCGGCATCGCCATTCATTTATTATTTCGCTGCATTCGCTGTTGTATTAGAGGGATGGTCCAATTTTAACATCCTGTAATCGACATGGCACAGGGAGTTTCGGTATTCTTTCTGGTGGTCCTGTCATTTTTTGTGTTGAAGGGGCAGGTATTCACAGCATTATATGATTCCACCCTGCGGCATTTCGATGATACGCTTGTAGCATCATTTTCCCTGGAAAACATATTCTTCCGTAGCATTGACAACCCATTCATTCTGAATGCATCTCTATTTCCAAACGGTGTGGATTCCGTCACAACAAACGGACAGTATCTCTATGAGTTTTACGGAAGTATCATTTACCATTGGGATGGGGAAAAGGGGGCAGGATATACTGTACGTAAATATCTGGCCGGGTAAAACATAACCCATGATCCGAAAAAAAATCATCATCAGGCCCCTGCCAGAGGCACGCATTTACTTCAGGCACACCCGCGTAAGCTTCACGCATGTCTTGCTGAAAAATGACATTTTAAGCGCCGATTCCATATATGTTCTGTTTGGAAATGAGATTTCCGAAAACGGCAATTGAATGAAAGTCGAGCATTACAGTATTGGATACAGCTACGGAAATTATTACATCACCAAGGAGAATGAAGGAAATAGGGTGGATAATCCAATCAGAAATATGCTCCTTGGGATGCGTCCCGGCCAGGAGATTACTTTGCGACTGTTAATACAGGAACTCGGAACCATGGAAAAGGAAGTATTTGATCTTCGTTTCATGGTTTTCTGAAAGCGAGGCAGATCAATCTATGGCATGTTTAATCTGTATTCAAATAGTATGGCGTAACCTGGTACACGTAATAATTCAGCCAGTTCCCATACAGAAGATTGGCATGGCTTTTCCACTTCACCCTGGGTTCTAATTCAGG
>JAKAMP010000204.1:3388-5890 GCA_021812865.1 Bacteroidota bacterium
TGGGCAACTCTATAGGAAGGCCTTTCATTACATCTCTAACATATTCATCCCTGAGGGTATATGGGTCATATTCGGAATGACCGGTCACGAAAACCCGTTTGCCATCTTTTGAAGCGACAATATATACACCGGCATCATCAGACTCGGAAATGATTTCAAGTTCCTTGATTTTTTCGATGTCGCTTCTCCGGACCTCTGTATACCGAGAGTGAGGGGCAGGAAATTCATCATCAAACCCTCTAGCAATAGGTACTTTGGGATCGTGGATGGTATGGTTAAATACACCGAACATTTTCTTGGGCAATAGGTACTTGGGAATGCCATAATGGTGATAAAGCCCGGCTTGTGCTCCCCAACAGATAAAGAGAGTGGAGGTTACATGTTTATCGGCCCAGTTCATAATGGCCTGCAATTCTTTCCAATAGTCAACCTGTTCAAATTCGAGCATTTCAACTGGCGCTCCGGTAATGATAAGCCCGTCAAACCTTTTCTCCTTAACCTGGCTGAAGGTCTTATAGAATGCTTCCAGGTATTCTTTTGAAGTGTTTTTAGACTTATGCGTCTGGGGATGAAGCAGGGTGACAATAATCTGCAGTGGATTATTTGCAAGCATCCTCAAAATATGAGTTTCTGTGGCCGATTTATTGGGCATCAGGTTTAGTATGATAATTTCAAGCGGGCGGATATCCTGATGTACTGCGCGTGTTTCAGACATAACAAAGACATTCTCATTTCTCAGAATGTCTGCTGCAGGGAGGTTGTCGGGAATATTGATCGGCATAATTTATATTTAAATCGAGGCGAAGATAGGGCTTTTTACGGTTAATGGCAATGCTAGCCTATGCGGAGGAAATGATTCTCCGGTTTCCAAACGCAAAAGCGATGATTTTCATCAAATGGACAAAAAAAATCGATGATAACTTATTATTATTCTGCCAGATGAATGCTTTATGGCATTTGCCTGCGTTTCGTCCCGTAAAATTGGCAAAGAATTTGAACATTATAGAATAAGGTTACTAAAAGCCAACCGCCATGAAAAGAATATTAGTGTTATCAGGGTTAATGCTGATCGCCGTTGCAGCATACAACCAGTCCGACAACCGGTCAGATAACAGAAGATCAGACGGAAACAGAAGGGAAAGCCTGGAAAGAGTGAGTAATGACAAGGGAAACAACCGAAGCAATACCTTCATTCAAAATTCTACGAACCGCAGGGAACGGTCAAACGCCAGTATGAACCAGGGTGAGAGCAGAAGGAGCAACACCCAGGTATATAACAGGGAAGGCCGAAATGAAAGCCGGCCCAGCAATGGGATAACCATGCATTCCAACAACAGAAACAGTGCGAATGTCAGACCTGAGGAACGTCGGGACAGACCAAATCCTGTTTATCACCGTGAAGGCTATGAAAGGGGCGAAAACCATGACAATGAAGGAGGTCGTATAGTGTCCCATGTTGAAAGAAATCTGTATATCACTACCCATCACCGGTATGAAGTGCATAATGATCATATTGCCATATATCGTCATAGTCCAGAACCTCTGTATATCAGAAGAGTTCGGTATCCTTTCATAGAACCGTTTCATATTGATCTTTACTGGAGCATTGATGTGAGAAACCGCTACTGGAGACTGTATCCTGAGTTTCATTTCGTCAATTATCCTGCAACTTACCGGGTTCCTTATGTGTCGGCCTATGATGCTTTGGATTATATAGGCCAAGTAGCTACTATATATGGCAAGGTTGAAGAAGTGGAGTATTCAGGGACAAACGATGAATACTATCTATATCTTGGGGCTTGGTTCCCATACCAGGATTTCAGCATTGTTCTTCCAGGCCCGATCGCACGCTCCATAACAGCCTGGCCAGACGCATATTTCGCAAATGCATACGTTTCAGTTACCGGCCTGGTAACCACGTATCAGGATAAGCCAGAAATGGAAATCAGAAGAGGATACCAGATTGACAGGTATGCAAGGTAAAGGGCCAAATCATAAACTCAGGTTACCTTAATTAATTGAAAATGCAAAAGAATCAAAAAGGCTGTTGGCTGACAGCTTTTTTTATTGCAATAGGCTTTCAATTTGATTGACAAAGCGGGCAATATTCGTTTTAGATTCCGAATCGAGGTCGTCCAGGGTTATCTGCTTTTCCATTACCCTGTTGCTGAATTCCATGGCCAGGAGCGATCCGGAAATCTCATTCATGGCCATAAATTCTGAATTGGATTCAGTAATACCCACGCGTTTCTTCAACAGGTGGTTTTTAAAATCAATGGTTGAAAACAGATCTACCATGGATTTGCCCTCGCCTACCGGTAGAATTTTTTTTGCTGTAACGTCAGCGTCATCCCCAAAGATGTTGTTTTTCAGACTGATGTATGTATTTCTCCCATCTTCATTGTCATTCAGAACAATGATGAAATCGAGTTTCCAGCCTAACAGGAGGTTGGCCAAAAGTTCAACGCTTGACACCGAGGCTGCTGGAAGGAACCATGCTTC
>JAKAMP010000205.1 GCA_021812865.1 Bacteroidota bacterium
CCTCCTTTCAAAAAGGCCGAATTCGATGTCATTTTCGGTGAAGGCATTTCAAAGATCGGCGAACTGATTGACCTGGGTGTGGAAAAAGACATCATCAAGAAGAGCGGATCGTGGTTTGCTTATGGCGATGTAAAACTCGGGCAAGGCCGGGATGCCGTGAAGGCCCTTCTGAAGGACAATCCCGAGCTGATGGATGAAATCGAAAAGAAAGTCGTAAAGTCGCTCATGGAAGTAAAAGCCTGATTGTCAATTATTTCAATGAAATTCCATATGATAAAAAAACATGCATTGCTGGCTATTGCCGGCGGGGTAGTTCTATTTGCAGCCTTCTCCTGCTCGGGTGAAAAAAAATCGCCGGCAAAGACTGTGGAATACAATCAACCCCTTACTTCTGCAGAGATTTCCGGCGGCAAACTCACAGCCGAGATACTATGGAAGTTTGGCCGGGTATCGGACGCCACGGTTTCACCCGATCAGAAAACCATACTTTACGCCGTTACCCGCTACAATGTAGCTGAAAACAAGGGCATGACCGATCTGTTCGTGATTCCTGTTTCCGGCGGTGAAGCCAGGCAGCTGACCCATTCGGACTATTCAGCATCGAATCCCCGCTGGACGCCTGACGGCGCAAAGATTGCCTATCTCAGCGACGAATCGGGTTCTTCGCAGATCTGGGAAATCAACCCCGATGGCACAGGCAAGACAATGATCAGTGAGGTTGACGGAGGGATCAACGGTTTCGTGTTTGCACCCGACAATAAAAAGCTGGCTTACATCAAGGATGTGCAGGTGGAGAAGTCGCCTTCCGACCTGTATCCCGATCTTCCGAAGGCAGATGTGAGGCTGTATGACGACCTGATGATTCGACACTGGAATCGATGGAATGATTACAAGCACAGCCATATTTTCATTGCCGGTATTGATAACGGTAAACTCTCCGGTGATAAGGACATTATGCCGGGCGAGGACTGGGATGCGCCCATGGCCCCCGATTTCAATATCGATGAGATATGCTGGAGCCCCGATGCACAATCGTTGTTCTATTCCTGCAAGAAGCTGGCCGGCAAGGAATATGCCGTGAGCACCAATTCTGACATTTACCGCTATTCGGTGGCTGATGGAAAGACCGATAACTTTACTGAAGGAATGTTGGGATATGACAGGGGGCCTGCTATTTCGCCCGACGGAAAATATATGGCATGGACCAGTATGGCTACCCCCGCATATGAAGCCGACAAGGACCGGCTGATGATAAAGGACTTGTCCACCGGAAAAACCCAGGATCTATCGGAAAAATTTGACCAGAGTGCATCCAGCCTTCACTGGAGCGCCGACGGCAAGAGCATCTATTTTATCAGCGCCGTCAAGGGAACGGTTCAGCTATACCGCGCCGAGCCTTCCACAGGTACAATCACACAGCTCACCTCCGGTGTTCATGATTACACATCCCTTGCCCAGGCCGGGAACGACCTTGTGGCCCAGCGGATGTCCATGAGCCAGGCCACCGAAATCTACCGGGTGAACCCGTCAAACGGGGAAGCCGTGCAGCTTACCAATACCAACAAGAACATTTACGACAATATCAGGATGGGTCAGGTGAAAGAACGCTGGATCAAAACTACCGACAATAAAGACATGCTGGTGTGGGTGATCTATCCGCCGGGATTCGATTCAACCAAAAGATACCCTGCCCTGCTGTATTGCGAGGGCGGTCCACAGAGCGTAGTGAGCCAGTTCTTCTCCTACCGCTGGAATTTCCAGATCATGGCGGCCCACGGATACATTGTGATTGCCCCCAACAGGCGCGGACTTCCCAGTTTCGGACAGGCCTGGAATGACCAGATCGCAGGCGATTATGGAGGACAGAACATGAAGGATTATCTGAGCGCCGTGGATAATATGAAAAAGGAACCATATATAGACGGCGACCACCTGGGCTGCGTGGGCGCGAGCTACGGCGGGTATTCAGTGTTTTATCTTGCCGGACACCACGAAGGCAGGTTCAAAGCATTCATTGCCCACTGCGGTATGTTCAACTTCGAAAGCTTTTATGGCGGCACCGAAGAGCTATGGTTCCCCAATCACGACCTGGGCGGACCATACTGGCAGAAGCCTCAGCCCAAAAGCTACGGAGCCTTCTCGCCGCATTTGTTTGTCGACAAGTGGAACACGCCCATCATGATTATCACAGGTGAACGCGATTTCAGAATTCCTTACACGGAAAGCCTGCAGGCATTCACAGCCGCCAGGATGAAGGGCATTCCCAGCCGTCTGTTGGTCTTTCCCAACGAAACCCATTTTGTTACCAAACCCCAGAACAGTATTCTCTGGCAGAGGGAATTCTTCGGATGGCTTGACAAATGGCTGAAAAATAAGTAAACCTAACCGGTTGATCCATGCAAAACTTCTCACAGGTTTTTCTGCACCTCATTTTTATCGGATCCTTTGCATTCTTTGTATTGCTGGCAGGGATATTGCTCAAACCTTTCCGCCTGCATAAGCAGAGACCTTATTCCACAGCGGCGATGAAGATATCCTACCTGGTTTACCTGGGTGTTTTCCTGGCTTATATTTACTTGCTGCTGTTTTATTACGACGCCCAACCCGGTGCAGAAAAGGGCATCATCAATTTCAAATTGCGGCTGGAATATGTTGCCTTTCTCGTGGCTTTTGTCGTTCCCAATGTGGCCATGCTGATCCGGAGGAAAATCAAGCGATGGAGAGTGAATTACAACATCATTGCCAGCAGTTTCAACATTTTCATCCTGCTGTACCTGATCCTGAGAATATGGATAACCGACTGGGAGTTCTGAAAGTCTGTCAGGGTTCATTCCCCGGCGTACCTGGAAGGAAGTTCCGGTAAATACTGTATAGATTCATTTGAGTAAACACCCTTTGCAGATTGTCCTGCAGGGGTGTTTCTCCTTTAAGCCAGAGGATTCCCGTACCTTCCCTTTCCATTTTGCGGAACCAGGTCATCTGCCGCTTGGCAAACTGGTGGATGGCAATGTTCAATTGCCTTACCATTTCATCGTAGGCAATTTCCCCGGTAAGGTACATGGTAATGAACTTGTATTCGAGGCCGTAATATGACAGCTGATCCGTCGAAAGGCCCTTATGCATCAGTCGTTCCACCTCTTCCACCATTCCTTGTTTAAGCCGTTCGTGCAGTCTGGCAGTGATCCTGCTCCTTCTTTCCCCGAGTTCGTATTTAATTCCGATCACCAGGGGCTGCAGGGCCGGAATGCCCTGATCGGGAAGTATATTTTCCGACTGGTACTTTTCGATTTCGATGGCGCGGATCAGTCTTTTCCTTTCCAGAATATCGGTAGTATTGTGCAAAGGCCTGTAAGAAGCCAGTATCTGGCCGAGTTCATCCATCCCCTTATTTTCGAGGCTTTTTCTCAATCCGGGATTGACAGGCACCTGAACCAATCGGTAACCTTTCAGTATTGCCTCAAGGTACAATCCCGACCCTCCGCACAACACAGGCAGGCGCCCACGACCAGATATTTCCGTATAAGCCTGGTAGAAATCCTGTTGGTATTCAAACAGGTTGTACTTTTGGCCGGCATCGGCAATATCAATGAGGTGAAAGGAAATGAAAGCACCATGGATCTGGTAATCATGAATATCCTTCCCTGTACCAATATCCATTTCCCTGTATACCTGCCGGGAATCAGCGCTGATGATTTCTCCCCTGCAATGAAAGGCTATGTTTGCGGCAAAAGACGTCTTTCCCGAAGCCGTTGGCCCTAGAATAACAAGAAGGGGTTGCCGGTTATCTGAGTCCATATGACGATCCATTGTCTATGCAAGGTAGGAAAATGACAGACCAGAAAAAAGTATTACATTTGTTTACTCACTCTAAAATTCATTCCTATGGATTTCAATCAAATCATCAATCGCGCCAAGAACATGATTCTCAATCCCGTGCCCGAATGGGAGGTAGTTAAACAGGAGGCCAAACCAAGCAAGGACATCCTGATGAACTATGTTCTGCCTTTTGTGGTTCTGATAGGAGTCTGCTCTTTCCTGGGCAGTCTGGTCTTCCACATGAGGTATTTCAGTTTTGGCTATGCCCTGCTTTCTGCCATCATGGTAATGATCATCGCTGCAGCGGTGGTGTATATCACCGCCTGGGTGATGAATGAATTGTCGACCAGCTTTGGTTCGCAGAAAAACTTCGATGCTGCCTTCCGGCTGGTTGCTTATTCACTTTCAGCCTATTTTGTGGCAGCGTCCCTGTCGGGATTACTTTCCATATCGGTGCTCAGTGCGCTGATCTCCCTATGCGGACTATATTCCTTGTACATCTTATGGACAGGTATTGGTCCCATGATGGCCACGCCCGAGGACAAAAAAGCGGGATATTTCGTCATCAGCATTCTTGTGCTCCTGGTTGCCTACATTATCCTCGGGGTGATCCTTGGATGGCTATTCCTGCGTTCAGGCACCGGCTATGCAGGTTTCAGGTAATTTATAGCAGCAGATGGAATTCAATAACAAGGTTAACATTACCAACAAGAAGGCATTCTTCAATTACGAAATCCTGGATAAATATATAGCCGGCATACGGCTTCAGGGAACAGAGATCAAATCAATCAGGCTGGGTAAAGCCAGCCTGGTTGATGCTTATTGCTCATTCGAAAACCAGGAACTGTTCGTGATCAACCTGAACATTTCGGAATACGTTTTAGGCACCATTTATAACCATGTACCCCGTCGTACAAGAAAACTCTTGCTGGAACGCAGCGAACTCATCAAACTTCGCCGGAGCGCCGAACAGAAAGGGCTTACTATCATTCCACTCCGGCTCTTTATAAACGACAAAGGCCTGGCAAAGCTTGAAATTGCCCTGGCAAGAGGAAAGAAGGAATATGATAAAAGGGAAACCATCAAGGACAGGGACAATAAGCGCGACCTTGACCGGTATATGAAACGGTAAATCTTATTGAGAGAAGAAGAAATCGTTCAGTTCGTACAGGTCTTCCACCGTAAGGGAGGACTGGTAATCGAAAAAGGCATCGATGGCGCTCAGCACCTCCTCGAAACTCAGGTAACCATCCTTATCGGTATCCAGAAATTTGAATTTTGCAGGAATGCCTTTTGATACCCGCTTCCCGGTATTTCCAAGGTACATCATGCGGTACAATGCCACTTCGCTATGCTTCATGGCATCGGCATCGAGTACTTCTGCGACCTGCTCATCGGTGATTTCCACTCCATTTGCATCGACAATGGCTCCGGGCGGGGTATTGAGCTGTTTGTCCATATAATTCGGCACTCCGTCGCCATCGTCATCGTAGGGACAGCCCACGCTGTCGACCTCTACTCCTTTGGGTGTACCGGGACAATTATCAATTCCATCGGGGACGCCATCGTTGTCTTCATCATCGAGCAGGGTATAATCGAAGTTGTCGACCATGGCAAACAATCTCTCCACCATCTTGGTTTTGGCATCGGAAAAGAGGTCGAGATGCAGGGTTGCATAGGAGAACGTGAAGATGTCGTTCCCTACTTTCCCTCCATAGTTCAAGCCGTCATTCACGTTAATGTTTTTATTTCCCGAAAGGTTATCGATATTATCGGTGAAGGTATAATGCAGCGACATGCCCATCCGCAGGGTAACCCTCGGGCTTACATTGAATTCTAAGCCCGCGTCGATAGGAATGGCAAAGGAGTTGAGTGAATACGATCCTTTGTTATACAGGTCAGCTTTTCGAAGGTCGGTTTCATAAACATAATCGCGCTGGGTTACCTGTGCCAGGGGGTCGGGATAAGCAAGATTTCTAACAGAACCATCGGGCCAGTAAAAATACGGGTTCCCTTCTGCATCCTTCAGATCGCCTTTGGGGTTGAACTGAATATTTTCGATT
>JAKAMP010000206.1 GCA_021812865.1 Bacteroidota bacterium
CACGCGGCAATGGCGCCGCCCAGGGATGGTTCTGTTCCCGCGCCCATCTCATCGATCAGGATAAGGGTATCTTCCCCGGCATGACGGAGGAAGTTCTTCATATTGACAAGGTGTGAGCTATAGGTGCTCAGGTCGTTTTCGATGGACTGCTCATCTCCGATATCGATGAATATATTGCTGAAGATGCCGAATTCGGAACCTTCCTTTACGGGGACCAGTAGTCCGCACTGGAGCATGTATTGCAGGAGACCGGTGGTTTGCAGGCATACCGATTTCCCGCCGGCGTTGGGACCCGAAATGACCAGGATTCTCTTTCCGGCTTTAAGTGCAATATCCAGGGGAATTACAGGTTTATCTTCCCGCCGGTGGTTGAGGAAAAGCAGGGGATGATAAGCCTGCTGCCAGTTCACTACCGGAAACTGCTCGATAACCGGCTTCAGGGCATTGATATCGATAGCAAAAAGGGCTTTTGCGCGGATAAAATCGATGGTTCCCATGAACTCATAGGAGGCAGCCAGCTCTTCCACGTAGGGCCTGAGAAAATCAGTAAACAGGGTAAGGATATGAATGATCTCGCGCTGTTCGGCATAGGCCAGTTCTTTGATCTCGTTGTTGACCTCCACCACCTCGGCAGGCTCAATAAAACAGGTTTTCCCCGTGGAAGATTCGTCATGGATCAGGCCTTTCAGCTTTCGCTTATCATTGGCATTCACGGGAATCACCATTCGTCCGTCACGGATGGTTACCTGGGCATCCTTCTCCACCCAGCCTTTCGACATTGCCTCGCGCATCACAGCCTGCAGCCTTTTTCCAACATGGTCCTGTGCATTGCGCATGGACTGCCGGATTCCCGATAGTTCTTTCGAGGCATTATCCTTGATCCTGCCGTTGGAGGTAAGAATCATATTGATACGATCGATTACTGCCGGATATACCTTCACACCCTGGAGAAGTTTTCGCAGGGCAGGATAGGCTGACTCTTCCCCGGAGCGGAAAAAATTCATCAGCGCCTTTATGGTTTCCAGCGACCGCCTGAGATCGAACACCTCCTGCGTCTCAAGATGCATGCCCTCCACCCTCGCTTTTTTCAGGCCGGGTATAAGATCGATATAGTTGTCTATAGGAAAATCGCCTTCAAAACGGCAAATATGTACCATTTCGGCTGTCTGCGAAAGCCATTCATCCACCTGTGCGTGCTGACTGGTAAAGGAGAACTCCTGGCAAAGCCGCTCTCCCATGGTAGAAAGGCAATGCTTCGTTACCAATTCGCGGATGCGGGTAATCCCGATCTTCAGTTCAAAATTCGATGGATAGATCATATTTGCTGAAATGCGTGTAAAGATAGTGAAATAAGCGTTCCTTGCGTCACCTCCACCCTGTGATACGCATTTCAGTTGATTCCCATCATAAATTAAACCAGGAAGTTTGTTTTGCCAGTACGGGCTACTTATCTTTGAATAACAAAGAGAAACATGAAGATATATTTTCCCGCAATGCGATCTGCATTGATTTGGATCAGTCTTTTCAGCATTGCCATGGGTTACCTGGAAAGCTCGGTGGTGGTTTATCTCAGGGAAATACTGTATCCCACGGGATTTGCCTTTCCGCTTGCACCCATCAGCAACCGGTTGGCGGTTACCGAGATCATCAGGGAGGCTGCCACGCTCATAATGCTCGCCGGTACGGGTATTATTACCGGACGTACACGCACCGAAAAGTTCGCATTTTTTCTGTACAGTTTTGCCCTATGGGATATTTTTTATTATGTATTCCTTAAGGCATTGCTTAGCTGGCCAGACTCATTTTTCACCTGGGACATACTTTTCCTGATCCCGCTTACCTGGACAGGCCCGGTGCTTGCACCACTCATCTCATCGTTTACCATGATCATCCTGGCGCTGGCCATCATCTTTTTCACTGGCCGGGAGGCCGATGAGCGCTTATCTGCCCGCGAATGGTCAATTCTCGTTGCAGGAGCTCTTGTTGTATGGATTTCCTACATATGGGATTACACCACTTTCATTCTCCGGCACTACGGCGTAGGCGAACTCTGGTCGCTTAGAACCAGCCAGGCCCTGTACGATCTGTCTATGAAATATATCCCTGTATCCTTTCCATGGAAAGTATTCATGTTTGGAGAAATTCTGCTTCTTGCCGCCATTTTTCTGTATGTTTCGCGTCTCAGAAGCGGAAAAGCAACAAATAAATAATTAATGAGCGATCCCAAGCAGCTTGAACATAAAGGCATATTCGAGGGCGGAGTCTTTGTAATGCTGGTATCTCCCCGATGAACCATGGTGGCCGGCTTCGAGGTTCATCTTTAGCAGCAGCAGATTGTGATCGGTTTTCATGTACCGCAATTTCGCAACCCATTTGGCAGGTTCCCAGTACTGAACCTGGGAATCGTGCAGGCTGCCGAGCACCAGCATGGCCGGGTAGGCTTTCGCCTCTATATTGTCGTAAGGTGAATACGACAGAATATAGTCGTAATAAGGCTTCTCATTTGGATTGCCCCACTCCTCATATTCTCCGGTGGTAAGGGGAAGGCTTTCGTCAAGCATTGTCGTGAGCACGTCGACAAAAGGTACTTCGGCTATTGCCCCTTTGAACAGATCGGGGCGAAGGTTCACCACTGCACCCATGAGTAATCCGCCAGCGCTGCCACCCATAGCGAACAAGTGAGTCGTGTCGGTATATTTCTGGGCAATGAGGTATTCTGCGCAGGCAATGAAATCGGTAAATGTATTTTTCTTGTGCAATAGCTTTCCATCGGTATACCAGGAACGCCCCATATCTTCTCCTCCGCGTACATGGGCAATGGCATATACAAAGCCCCTATTGAGCAGGCTTAGCCGCTCAGGTCTGAAATCAGGTTCTTCCGAAAGACCATAAGCCCCATAACCATATAAGAGAAGAGGATTCCTGCCATTCAGCCGGAGACCTTTGCGATATACCAGTGAAATGGGAACACGCGTACTATCGGGCGTCACTGCCCATAGGCGTTTCGCTTCATAACTTGAGGGATCAAAACCTCCCAGCACCTCATCGCGCTTGAGAAGCTTCTTCTCCATGGTTTCCATGTTATAGTCATATACCGAGGCAGGCGTAGTAAGCGAAGTGTATTCGTACCGAAGCCATTTCGTATGAAAATCCGGATTAACCGATATACTGGCCGTATAGGTTTCTTCCCCGAAATTGATGTAATGTTCTTTCCCGTTGTTTCGATTGATTACCCTCAGGTAGTTGAGTCCGTCCCTGCGTTCATCGAGTACAAGATAATCATCAAAGAGTTCAAAGTTCTGCAGAAGCACATTTTTCCGGTGAGGGACTATTTCCTTCCATTGCTGCTTGCTTTCTGAACCGACCGGTGTTTCCATCAGCCTGAAATTCGGCGCTTTCCAGTTGGTAAGGATAAAGAAACTATTACCCATATGTTCAACTGAATACTCATGATTTTTTTCCCGAGGAAGCACACTTTTATATGATTCCAGCGGCTTATCGGCGTCTATATATAAATATTCATTGGAGGTATAGGAAAGACAAGCTATCATTACATACTTCTCCGATTTCGATTTATACGCTCCGATACTGAATGTGGGGTCATTTTCGGTATAGACTGCAACATCTTTATCCCGGGTAGTTCCCAAAATATGCCGGCAAACTTTGTATGAACGCAGGGTGGTATCGTCAACCAGGGTATAGAACACCGTGCGGCTGTCGTTTGCCCAGGCCACCTGACCAATGGTAAGAGGGATAGCAATATCGATGTTTTTCCCGGTTTCGAGGTTTTTGAAGTAAATGGTGTATTTTCTACGGCTTACAGTATCCAACCCATAGGCCAGGATTTTATTGTCGGGGCTTACATTCAGCGCTGCTACCTGGCAGAAGCTTCTGCCTTTTGCCAGGTCGTTTACATTGAGCATAACCTCTTCGGCAGCGTTCAGGGTTCCATTTTTCCGGCAATACAGCGGATATTCCTGTCCGGGGTTATATCGTGAATAATAATAATATCCATTGTCGAAATAAGGCACAGTGCTGTCGTTGGGTCGCAGTCTTCCCGTAATTTCCCTGAAGAGGGTGTCCTGAAGGCTGCGGGTATCCTTCATCATGATTTCCGTATAGGCGTTTTCAGCCTGGAGGTAGCGAAGCACACCCGGATTGCCGGGTTGGTTCAGCCAGTAATAATAATCGGTTCTGGTTTGCCCGTTTGTGGTTAGGTCTTTCCTGATCCGCTGCGCAACAGGAGGCTTGACACCGGGATGGCAACCACTGAACAGCAGAATCAGGATAGAGAGAATAATGAAGGTGATTTTCTGCCGGGATGAAAAAAACAGGCGGATTGGATGATGCATAAACAGGATCATGAATGGCTATATGCAAACATACGTTAAAATCCGGACATCTTCATGCCGAGTCAGTCAGATTGCCAGAAAATCAATAAGTAAGGAAGTCGGGTAATGATTGGGAACGTTTGTGGTATTATACCATGGTAATCATGGCCATGGCAACCGTTCCCGGTCCGACGTGAACACCCAGTACAGGCGATATATCGAGAATGGCAACGGGTTTCTTCCCGGAAATGATTTCCATCTGGTTGGAAAACCATTGTGCTTTCTTTTCGCTGTAGGCATGCATCACGATGTAGTTCCAGATACCAGCCTTGTCAACCATATTTCTTGCTTTCTGAAGCGCTTTCTGCATATTGGCATCGTGACTGAAAGCATTTTCCATTTTAACGACCTGTCCTTCACCGTCGAGAGTGATCACCGGTGTAAGGTTCAACAGTTTGGCGATGGCTCCCTTTGCCGGACTTAACCTTCCTCCTCTTACCAGGTATTTGAGAGTTTTAACGCTCGCGAAGAGTTGTGTTTTGGGGATAGTTTTTGTAATCATCTCAACTACTTCGGCATGGGTATGACCTTCCGCGATAGACTGGGCTGCTTTGAGAACCAGCAAACCCAAACCCCCTGAAAGATTCTTCGAATCGATCACCGTGATTTTCTTGTCAAATTCCTGGCTGATTTTCTGGGCCGATTTCACTGCATTTCGGAAAGTGCCACTGAGTCCCTGCGGCAGGTGCAAAGCGATTACGCTGTCGTAATGCGATGAAAGATGGGAGAACAGGTTTTCGAAAGTCTTGTCGTTTGGCTGTGCCGAAGTGGGATGTGTGTCCTCCAGTTGCAGCAAACGGTAAAACTGTTCAGGGTGAATGGTCACTTTATCGAGGTAGTGGTTATCGCCGAAGAAAAGATTCATCGGGACAACATGCACCTGGTATTGATCGAGGATTTCGGGGGACAGGTCGCAGGAAGAATCCGTAACGAGGGCAATGGGCCACTTGCGGTGATGCGCAATCTCGTATTGTTTCTGCATGTCGTCAGCCTTCTGATAGGTAAGCGTACCGAAATCGCGAAGTTTGGCAAGAAGTTCCTGGGGTTTGTCGGTATGGATATGAAAACGCATCATCGATTTGGAACCGGCGATTACCGTAGAGTCGCCATATTCCTGGGCAATGGCGCGAAGCTTATTCTTGTCGATGTTGTTACCCCTGATCAGGGCTTCGGTGCAAAAACGGAAGGTAAATGAATCATGGTCAATATCGGCATCGGAAAACCGTACATCCACCGACTCGTTCTTAATGCTGAAAAGTTTGCGAAGGTTACCAGTGCGGATAAACTCGATGATCCCTTCCAGGAATAGGACAAATCCTTTTGCCCCGGCATCGACCACATTTGCTTTAAGCAGGACACTGAGTTTTGCAGTGGTATCCATGAGGGAGCGTTTCGCGACTTCCAACGACTGCACCATCAGGCTTACGAAATCGTCGGTGGAATTGCGGTTTGTCCATATATAGTCAGCCCACTCGCGG
>JAKAMP010000207.1 GCA_021812865.1 Bacteroidota bacterium
TGGAAACAGTTATTTGCCATCAACAGGGCGTTTGGATTGGCCAATCCGACGTCCTCGGCAGCAAGGATCAGCATTCGCCGGGCAATGAATTTAATGTCTTCACCTCCTTCAAGCATCCTGGCCATCCAGTATATGGCTCCGTTGGGATCGCTACCCCTTAGCGATTTAATGAAGGCAGAAATGATATCGAAATGCTGTTCTCCCTGCTTGTCATACAAAGCAATCTTTTCCTGTATGCAGGAGGTAACCAGTTCGTTAGTAATCTTAAGTTCCTCTTGCCTGCTGTCCACCGAATTGATTACAATCTCCAATATATTCAGCAATTTACGTGCATCTCCACCAGAAAACCTAAGCATCGCCTCATACTCTTCAATTTCGATTTTACGGTCCCTGAATTCAAAATCATTTTTTAAAGCACGGTTTAGGATTTCCACCAGGTCATCCTTGCCCAATGATTTCAGTATATATACCTGGCATCGGGAGAGCAGGGGAGAGATCACCTCAAAGGAGGGATTCTCGGTAGTGGCGCCCACAAGGATTACTGTGCCCTGTTCCACGGCCCCGAGCAGGGAATCCTGTTGCGACTTGTTGAACCGGTGAATTTCATCGATGAAAAGAATAGGAGCCAGGCTGTTGAAAAACTTTTGGCTCTTTGCCTTGTCAATGGTCTCACGAATATCTTTTACCCCGGAGTGAATGGCGCTCAGACTGTAGAATGGCCTCTTCTGCTGGTTTGCAATGATCCTTGCCAGCGTGGTCTTACCCACGCCCGGCGGCCCCCACAGGATAAATGAATGGATGTTCCCCGATTCAATATTCCTGCGCAGGATAGCATCCTTTCCGACCAGATGATCTTGCCCCACAAATTCATCCAGCGTTTTCGGACGCATTCGTTCAGCTAGAGGTTGGCTTGAACTCATCCGTTCTTCCTTTCCTTTCCTTTGGGTTTCTGTCGTAAAAATAACTCAAATTACGATTTCTAGAAAATCGTAATTTCCCTGCAGGCTGCTTTCACTTTGCTCCATATGGCTGAGCGCTTTTCAATTTGCAGCCCGGTTTTGCGTAAAAAAAGACAGGAACGTGCGGTTCTCACGTTCCTGTCTTATTTTATGGATCAGAATTTATTTCTTGGGCTGTACATTTTCAACGAGCTTCATCTCGTTAACAATGTTCTTTGCCCCGGAATACTTGTCGATAATGAACAACACGTACCTGATATCCACGCAAATTGTTCTTTGCAACTGGGGATCGAAGGAAATATTACCGCTCATGGCTTCCCAGTTGCCGTCGAATGCCAGGCCGATCAGTTCTCCGTTGGCATTGATCACCGGACTGCCTGAATTGCCACCGGTAATGTCATTGTTTGTGAGGAAGCAGGTTGTCATGATGCCATTCTTGCCATAACGGCCATAATCTTTGGCATAGTACATCTGCTTAAGCTTCTCGGGTGCAACATAATCCGGATTGTCGGAATTGCTCTTCTGAATTACACCTTTCAGGGTTGTGGTTTCATAATACAATACGCCATCCCTTGGCTGGTAAGGTTCTACCTTGCCATAGGTAAGCCGCATAGTGAAGTTGGCATCGGGATAGAATAATTTGTTGGGCTGCATCTCTTCCAGTCCGGCGATATAAAGCCGCTGGCCTTCTGCAAGGTTGTCGTCGAATTTCTCACTCTGCATGCGGATTTCGTTCATTTTGGTCATCACTGACTGTGAGCCAGTCACTGCAGGGTCTTTGGAAAGAACATCGCTGCTCGGACTCTTCAGAAATGCTTCCATTTTCTGCTGATCGGCAAAAATCGAGTGGGAGAAAAGATCATCCACATACTTGTCGATATTACCCTGGTATTTGGTCTGAATTTCATCGAACAGTGCAGGCTGGAATTTTTTGTCCACATTGGCTGCAAACAATTTCAGCATGGCGGTTGTAATCTTCTTGTCTGTGGGAGGATTATAATCCTTATAAAACCCTTCAGCTCTTTCCTTCAAGCGACTGATGGCAGCCTGTACTTTCCTTTCTGATGCTGTGTCGGAAGGATTATATCCCTGCAATGCCCTGTCGAGCATACCTGCATACCTTGCAATATTGAATATTTCTATTCCCTGAAACAGGGCTTCCGAAAAATATGAATTCGCATAAACCAGGTCTTTTCTACCTTCAATGGACGAGGAGATAAGATTCAAGGCATCACCATATTTTGCATTACGCTTGGGATCGGCCTTCACCCATGCAGTAAATTTTGCTTCTTCTGCACGTTTAATATCTCCTACTTTCAGGTTATTGAGCTGCTGAATCTCCCCTTTGGCATATTTGTAATAGTTGGCCGATCCTTTCCATTTCGAAGCATATTGAATGTTGACCTTTTCATTTGCTTTCATGTCTTCCATCATCAGGTCAAGCTTGATGTTCCTTATTTTTACCCTGTTGGGATCGGTAATATTAACCACTTCATCCATTTCCCATGAGGTCATGTACCGTTGTGTTCTGCCGGGATATCCCATGATCATGGCATAATCGTCTTTCTTTACACCTTTCAGTGAAACGGGCAGGTAATGCTTGGGAACATAGGGTACGTTGTCTTTCGAATATTCAGCGGGTTTTCCATCCTTACTCATGTATACCCTGAATACGCTGAAATCACAGGTTTGCCTTGGCCACTCCCAGTTATCCGTTTCTCCGCCGAAATTACCGATCGATGATGGAGGGGCGCCCACAAACCGCACATCACGGTATTGCTGGTATATGAACAGGTAGAAATTGTTGCCTCCGAACAGCGGCCGAACACTACCTATAAATGCAGTGTTTTTGGTTGCCTCTTCTGCAATTTTCTGACTGACCTTCTGAATGGCTTCATTCCTTTCTTTTTCGGTCATCTTGTCATTCAGCACCGCATTTACCTTTGCCGTTACATCCTCCAGCTTAACGAGAAAAGTAACAGCCAGGCCGGGACACGGGAGCTCTTCTGCCCTTGACTTAGCCCAGTATCCATCTGCAAGATAATCATGACCCACCGAGCTTAATGCCTGCATCGAACCATAACCGCAGTGATGATTGGTAAGTACAAGTCCCTGTGGCGATACCATCTCGCCGGTGCAACCCCCTCCGAAAATAATCACAGCATCCTTCAGACTCGCTTTGTTGATGCTGTAAATATCTTCCGGTGTAAGTTTTAACCCCTGCTTCTTCATGTCAGCATAGGTCTTATTCAGCATAGTGAGAAGCCACATGCCCTCGTCGGCATACATCATGCTCTGTGCCATCATGAATAATGACAAAGAGATCAGGAATAGTTTTTTGCGCATAATCAATCGATTAGAATAATTGGTTAATGTTTGGTTTCCAGTGTGGAAGGTAAAAATATAACTTGGTTATTATTTCATAAGCGGCAATTAAAACGAACCGTTGGCAAATTAATTGCTTATTTTGTAATATTGTATGATTAATCACATAAATTGGCAAGTTATGAAGAAAAATTCCGTTCAGATTTTCGTCCTTGGTTTGGTAATGTCTTGCATTACTGTAAGTTCATTCGGACAATTGCGCGATATAGGAAATCTGCTGGCAGGGGGTATAACTGATGGCGAAAAATTAATGAAAGCTTATCTGAAACCCCTCGGCAATGCTATGGGTGCCAATCTTTCTTCAGGATGGTATTCTACTGCGAAAACACATAAATTGGGTGGAGTGGATATCACCTTCAATTTGAATCTTTCCATCATTCCCTCCGCCGACAAGTCATTTGATCTTTCCAGCCTTGCCCTGAGCAATGGCGCCACGGGTAAGGCTCCGACTTTTTCCGGTTCAAGGAACAAGGGCCCTTTGTTGACGTACTATGCGCCTGCACCCAATAATACCTATCAGCTGGCCCATTATAACACTCCCCCCGGAACGGGCCTTTCTTTCCTCCCGAGCCCCATGCTGCAGCTTGGAGTGGGTCTCATTAAGGATACCGAACTTACAGGGCGGTTCGTTCCCAGTGTCAATATTGGTAAAATCGGGAGTTTCGGCCTCTGGGGCATTGGCATAAAACACGGCCTGAAACAATGGATACCGGTAATCAATAAGGTGCCTTTTCTCAATCTTACCCTACAGGCTGGATATACCAGCATGAGCCAGTCGGCCAACGTGAAAGTTACACCCGACATGATCGGTTCTGTTGATCAGACCACCGCACAGGCTGCTAACTGGAGCGGTCAGAAAATGGATCTGAAAGTGACCAATTTCACAGCAAACATACTTGTATCAGTTGATATACCTGTAATTTCTGTTTATGGCGGCGTAGGCATCAGCTCTTCCAAAACGAACCTTGGCATGCTTGGAAAATACCCCGTCCCGACATTTGGATCAACCAGTCAGCCCAGCGTGGTTACCGATGCCAGCATGGTTACCGATCCTTTCCATATATCCATTGGCAGCAAGGATGGCAGTATTACCAAACCCCGTCTGAACGCCGGCTTGCTCTTCAAACTCGCCGTACTTCACATCCACTTCGACTATACCTATGCCAATTACTCGGTGGCAACAGCGGGTATAGGATTAAGCTTCAGGTAATAAGTATCTTATTTATAAAAAAGAAGCTGTCTCAATCCGGGACAGCTTCTTTTATTTAGAACCGGGGCTATTTTTCTGTTTTCTGCCTTATTTCAGGGTATTCAGATAATTCAATGCCCGGGCAAAGCCCTCTTCATTTTTCATATCCAGGCGATTGGATCGGATAAATGTTTTGATTTCTGATTTATGAATGCCTGACAATCTTAGTACATTTCTCCTGCCGGGAACAAACCGCCTGAATTCTCCGTTGGATTGAATATAGGTCATCTGAATGGGGTAATAGTAAAAACGCTGTTCCTTATGCTGTGCCACTTGTGATGCAACCTTTTTCTCACTTAACCGGAGAACGTAAGCGGAAATATTCCCTTCAGCCAGCGCTTCAGCAAAAATACCGGTTGTATCAGCAAAATAAAAAGTACGCAAATCCAGCCATGCAAATTTTCTCGATTTTCCTGATACAGGATCTGTAAGAATGAAGGACTGCACCAGCCTGTGATCAATCACCTCGGATATATTCAGGTTGTCATTGTGATAAATCAACAGGTTCTTGCTGAGATCGAAAAGCAGGTGAATACCGGATATGATCTGCCCGTTTCTGAAATTGACAGACCCTTGCACCCACTGGGAATATAAATAGGGAAGATTATCTACCTTGCTTTCATCCGGGTAATACTGCCTCCCAGGAATTTCAGGACCAGACTGCAGAATTTTTTCACATTCAGGAATCTGGCTATAAATGCCTGAGCATATTAAAAGCCATACGAAAGCCAATATACTGTTTTTCATTTCATTTCAGATTTGATTGCACTTGAATTTCCGGATTCTCCAACCCTGATAGGAAGGGTAAGGCTGACCGGCAGTCCATCCCTGGTGATGCCTTGAAGGTTCACATAATAGGTGCCTGAATCATCCGAAGTGTAAAAGTCAATTTCACGGGCTGAATCTGAACCAACAGCAACATCGGGATTCCAGTATAACAGGCTCCGGAAATCAGGACGCGGACTATCCCTTTCATCCTGTTTTTCATAAACGGGAGGTTGGTACCGGTCAGGTTCAAGATAGCCCTGCCAATTTATGCGGGTAATAATGTTTCCCAGTTGCAGCGGACAATTCAGGGTTCTTGTAAAAACCGATACTACTGATCCCATCATCCAGTCACCAAAAATCCTAGGGCTATAACTCAAATCTATCTTCCAGTATTTATCCGAATCCCAGTTAATCATTCCACCCGGGTCTTTCACCGGAATTCCATCAACCAATAATGTTGTTTTCATGGTATAACTGCCTCTCGATTCATCAAAGGCCTGG
>JAKAMP010000208.1 GCA_021812865.1 Bacteroidota bacterium
GGCAACCGGGTAAGCTTTATCTGCCGAGAATCAATTTGACCTCTTCGTATATTTTCGCCTGCAACAATGATTTTCTTGTGTACCCCAACAATTATAACCATTTTGCCAATTATTACCGGAACACATTTCAGCATGGGGGCATATCCATGGAAGAAATGCTGATTCCTCTGGCTGTGTTGTCACCCCGATAATGCCTTACGGATGAAAAAGATCACCATACTGGTTCTGAACCTGCAGGGGCTGGACAATGCAGCCTCGCAATTCCTCCATGAAATGGGCCGGGAAAGGATCGTGGCTTTTTACGGGGAAATGGGAGCAGGGAAAACCACATTCATCAAGGCTTTATGCGAAAAATTGGGCGTGGTAAATATGGTGAACAGTCCTTCTTTTGCCATTATCAATGAATATTTCACCCGCTCGGATGAAGTAATCTATCATATCGATCTTTACCGGTTGAAGTCGGTTACCGAGCTGCTCGATATTGGTTATGAGGAATATATCAGTGGTTCGGGATACTGTTTCATTGAATGGCCTGAAAAAGCTGAAGAAATACTCCCCGACAGGCTTATACGGGTTCATATTGCAAGAAACCTGGATGAGAGCCGTTGGCTTACCATAGAAATTCCTGAAGATTAATTTGACTTTACATTCAATTTATATTACTTTAGTTTGTTTTGAAACATTGAACAAATGGGCAATACAGGAACGAATCCGATCAGGTTTTCTCTGGGAAGGGAAGGTTTGCTTGTTCAGGAGGAAAAACTTGAAGTTCAGACGCAGAAGAAAAAGCTGGTCATTGGCATACCCCGTGAGCTCGATAAGATTGAAAGCCGTGTATCCCTTACACCCGAGGCCGTTGAAGTGCTGGTAGCCAATGGCGATGAGATCATCATCGAGGACGATGCAGGCAAGGCGGCTAATTATTCCAACAACGATTACAGCGAAAGGGGAGGCCGCATTGTTCAAAACAGGGCCGAAGTTTTCCAGGCTGATATTATCCTGAAGGTGGCGCCACTAACCCTGGAGGAAATAAAACTTTTCAAGGGAAAGCAACTGGTGATATCTTCGTTTCACCTGAACAGCCAGACCGAAGAATACGTCAATAGCCTGATGCAGCTCAAGGTAACGGCCATTGCTTTTGAAAACATCAAAGATGAACATAATTTTTACCCGGTAGTGCGATCGATGAGCTCCATTGCCGGTACTACTTCAATACTTATTGCAGCTGAATACCTGAGCAATGCCCACGGTGGGAAAGGCGTCATGCTTGGCGGTGTGACCGGCATTTCACCTACTGAGGTGATCATCCTCGGATCGGGAACTGTGGCTGAGTATGCCGTACGGGCTGCCATCGGATTGGGATCATCGGTGAAGGTATTCGACAACTCAGTGCATCGGCTCAGGAGACTGCAGAACAATGTGGGATTCCCTGTATATACCTCGATTTTCCATCCACGGGTGCTCGAAAAAGCCTTACGGTCGGCTGATGTAGTAATCGGTGCGGTGAACCTCCTGGAAAAAGGTCCCCGTTTTTTCGTTACCGAGGGAATGGTGAAATCCATGAAGAAAGGTACCGTTGTGGTAGATGTAAGCATAGACCAGGGCGGTTGCATAGAAACCTCCGAAACACGCAGCCAGCTTGACCCCGCTTATATTAAACACGGTATCATTCATTATAGTGTGCCCAATCTTCCCTCCCGTGTGGCACGTACAGCTTCCATAGCACTCAGCAACGTATTCCTGCCCCTCCTGTTAGAAATTTCCGAGTCAGGCGGCGTGGAACAGAGCCTGAAATACAATACAGGTTTCCGCCATGGCGCTTATGTTTTTAATGGCATACTGGTGAACAAGTTCATCGGTGAATACTTCCGGCTACCTTACCAGGATATCAACTTGCTGATGGCGGCATTCTAATTGGAATTTATGAAAACAGCGATGATGTGGATAACAGCCGTTGCGCTGTTGCTTGCTTCCTGCAAGAAGGATAATCAGCTGATTCCCCTGAGCGGCACCATCACCCTGAGCAGCAGGCTTTATGGATCAGGTCCGTATTATGCGAAAGGATTCAATTTTGCCCAGGGAGCTACCGTGAATTTTGTAAGCCAGTCCAGTCCTGTTGACCTGCTGGTCACACCCATACAGACCCTTGCCGGAGATGTAGTGGGCGGAATTTTCGAAAATCCCCAGGGTCTCGATGCCCTCAACCTGACCAATTATTTCAGCGACAGCAATGCTGCGCAAAACTTCTTCGATACCTACTCAGAGGTCAATGTTACCAGTTTTACCAGCATGTCCGACTCGTTGCGAGTTGGTGAAATTTATACCTTTCGCACATCCGGGAACAAATATGCCAAGATCCTGGTGAAGGCAATCAACCTATTGAACGATGGAACACAGCAATATGTTGATGTGCAGATGCAATACAAATATCAGCCCTCGGGAAGCACTACCTTCTAATTTCCCCGTAACGGGTTTTCGTTTCTGATTAGCCTGATAAGCCCGGGAATACTGAAAAGTTTCAGGATCTCGGCCAGGATAAATCCACCCAGTAGAAAAATTGCGAAATTTACCAACCAGTACTTCGTTAGGTGTGTGGATCCCAGCGCCATAGTAAATGATAGAACAAGGAAGAGCAGTATCTTTCCTAGGATGTTCCTGTTCACTTTAAGGTGAAGGATACGACGGGCTAGAATTACCTGAATAACGGCGGCAACGATCTGGGTGATCATGCTGGAAACAGCTGAGCCTTTAGCCTGCATGCGGGGAATGAGCAGCAGGTTCAACAGCAGGTTCAGCGTAAGAATCACCAGCGCCATCAGGTTCAGTTCGCGTAGACTGCCGTTGGCCGTGAGCAGGGTACCGAAAATGTAGGTTATGGCTATTCCCAGGAAACCCGTCATCAGAAACGAAAGGATTTGTGCTGATAAATCCGCATGTAAGGGATAAAGCGCCTGCATGATGGGCCTGGCGTAGGTCCAACTTCCGAAGCAGAGAAGAACAGAGGGGATCAGGATAAGCAGGGATGCAAGCTGCAGCAGGTCGCCGATATTTTCTTTCCGGGCAAGCATCCTCGAGAACATGGGCAGCAGAAGGCCGGCAAAAAGCACACCGAACATCGAAACAGCATCGAGCAGTCGGAAAGCCTGTGCATAGATGCCTGCCTGGGTTTTGCCGTCGGAGGGCAGCATCCGTTCGAGCATAACGGAATCAATACGGTTGTATATGCCCATCAGCAGGATAAGCAAGGCATAGGGAATGGATTGCCGTACGATATCTATGATCACTTTTTTCTCCGGGTGGATCGATAATCTTCCGGTTTGCCTTACGAGCAGAAGGATGGCCATGAACAGGGCGAGTCCGTACCCCAAGGTCTGGGCATAGGCAAACCATTCAATCCGGAAAGGTTTCCCGGGAAGGCTTGTCCAAAGAAGCAGTCCGCAAATCACAATAACTACAAAACGGTCCAGAACCGAAAGAATGCTGTCGGTTATGAAATGCTGGAGACCACTGATGTTGGAACGCATAAACAGCAGGAAGGAAGCCAGGGCCTGGTTAAGAATCAGAATCAACAGGAGGAGAAACTGCTGACGGTCGTAATGCAGGATAAGTCCGGTAGCTATGCAGATGGCCGCATAAAGCACACTCAGCATAATTTTCAGCACAACAATATTGGGAAAGTTAACGGCTATGGAACCATGATTTCGGGCCACCAAACGGTTATTGA
This sequence comes from Bacteroidota bacterium, assembly GCA_021812865.1. Classification (GTDB taxonomy): domain Bacteria; phylum Bacteroidota; class Bacteroidia; order Bacteroidales; family JAAYUG01; genus JAKAMP01. The sequence continues at coordinate 3,725 of JAKAMP010000208.1, forward strand.
AATTGGTGGTTCCTGCGTCCACGAAAATATTAAGGATTACCGACAAGCTAAACAGGCTGAAATAGGTGCCATAAGCCTCTGCTCCAACTGTATTCTGCACCGTCCGGTCAATTTTGAAAATCCAGAATAACTTGACAAACAGGTTGAGAAAAAGCAGGATAGCCAGATTTATGATGAACTTTTTTTTCAATTGGCGGGCAGAATTGCTTATTTTACAAATGTAAAACTTTCTTTCTATCCATATGCGGATAGCGGTAAATACCAGGCTTTTATTGAAAGACCGCCTCGACGGAATCGGCTGGTATTCCTTTCAGACCCTCCGTCGGGTGGTACGCGACCATCCTTCAGATGAATTCTATTTTCTTTTCGACAGGCCGTATGCAAAGGATTTTATATTTTCTTCCAATGTGAAGCCCATTGTTATTCCTCCTCCCACGCGACATCCGTTATTATGGCGTATCTGGTTTGAATTTTCACTTCCCCTGGCTCTGCACCGGATTAAACCCGACCTGTTTCTTTCGCCCGACGGGTATCTGTCGCTCAGGGCGAAGATTCCTTCTGTGGCCGTGATCCACGATATCAATTTTCATCACCGGCCGGAGGATCTTCCGCCTGCCAGCAGAAAATTTTACATGCACTTCTTCCCCCTTTATGCAAAGAAGGCAGAACGGATATTGACCGTTTCCGAATATTCGCGCCATGACATTTCTGCCAGCTACGGCATTCCCCTGGACAGGATCGACATGGCCTGGAACGGAGCACACGAAATATACCAGCCACTGGGAGATTCAGAGAAGACTGCTGTGAAGGCTCAATATTCAGGGGGTGAATCCTATTTCATCTTTGTCGGATCACTTCATCCGCGTAAGAATGTAGAAAGACTTTTGCTGGCTTTTGAGGCTTTCAAAAGAGAAACCGGATCGTCCATGCATTTGTTGCTGGTGGGGGCTGAATATTTTCAAACCGGATCCATACGCAGGATCTATGAGCAGTCGGCTTTTCGAGATCATATCCTTTTCACCGGAAGGATGGAGCCTGAGGAGTTGAGTCGCGTGCTGGGTGCAGCCTTTGCCTTAGTGTTTGTACCGCTGTTCGAAGGTTTTGGCATTCCCCTTGTGGAGGCCATGTGCTGTGATGTTCCGGTAATCGCCTCACAGGTAACGTCCTTGCCCGAGGTGGCAGGGGATGCAGCGCTCTATTGCGATCCGATGGAAGTTAATTCCATTGCAAAGGCGATGCAAGAAATAGCCATGAACGAGTCGCTAAGGGAGAAGCTGGTTTCGGAAGGCCGGTTGCGCAGGATGGCATTCAGTTGGGAGCATTCCGCTATGATGCTGTGGAACTGCATGATGAGGGCTTACGAATCATCCGGTCATGCCCTCTATGGTTCAGAAATGAACAGGGAAAACCAATAAGAAAACCAGGGCCAGTTGTATGTTGAGGAGTAGTTATCAGGATGGATGGACGGAGGCAGGCTGTGATGAGGCAGGCAGAGGATGCCTGGCCGGTCCTGTTTTTGCTGCCGCTGTCATTCTTCCGGCCGGTTATACCCATCCCATTCTCAACGATTCCAAGAAGCTCAGCGCTGCCCAACGATACAGGCTGAGGGATGATATTATCAGATCGGCTGTCAGCTGGGCCTATGCCAGTGTGGATAATCAGACGATCGACCAGGTGAATATCCTCAAGGCCAGTATCATGGCCATGCACCTGGCGGTTGACCAGCTGCAACCTGTTCCGGGTTTCCTCATCATCGACGGGAACCGGTTCTATCCCTATCGCAACATTCCCCATCGCTGTATTATCAGGGGCGACGGCCTGTATTTTTCTATTGCCGCCGCTTCGGTTCTTGCCAAAACGTTCCGTGATGACTATATGAATAGTCTGCACCAGAAGTACCCGGAGTACCGGTGGAATAAAAACAAAGGATACCCCACCGCCGACCATCGCAAGGCTATTCAGGTTCACGGCATCACTCCTTTTCACAGAAAAACATTCATTCACCCGGAAAGGCAATTGTCTCTTTCTCTTTGAACCGGAATGCCAGATGTACATTTTGGTGCTAACAAATGGGCATAAAGAAAAATTCTGTAGTTTTGACTATTACTCATCCTATCTGATCAATTTATCATGAAA
>JAKAMP010000209.1 GCA_021812865.1 Bacteroidota bacterium
AAGATTTCAGCTGGGGAAGGTGCAGGACCATAGCACAGCAAATGCCATTTCCCCTCTTTCCGACCGGCTGTATCAAAAGGGTCCCCATTACATCCTCCTGCTCAACAAAGACCAAGAAGAGAACTTTAAACAAATTCTTCCGAATCGGTAAACGCTGCCGCCGTACCTAACGTAACAGGAAACCCTTAGCCGTATGACTGCCTTATTGGAAGGCGTTCTTCTTCCCTGAACAGTCAGTGCATAGAGCGAAGGGGGTTCTGCGAAAGCGTCATAAACCAGTAGATTGCTTTCAGTTATTCGAAATCTACAGGAAATGGCTTCGGCACGTTACCATTCTGGTTTTCAGAAAGAGCATAAAAGAATCTCCGATTTTTAGTACTCTGGCATGGATTTTGATTTATTCTTGCTACCAGAGATTTTCAAGCATATACCTGATCCTTTCAGGCAATCCCGATCCAGCATCGGGATTTTTCATTTCTGCCCCTCCATTCTTTTTCCCCAGGTAATCGCTGCTCTTCCAGTTTTGCCTTCCTTTCAACTGTAGAATAGTTCCTGGTACTTACCATGGAGCTTCAGCCCTTGCAATATTTAATCTATTTCCCTTTGCTGTGAAATATGAATTCCACTCCACAAAATCCGTTTCAAAGGAAGCATATTCCTTGCCTGCCCTTCTGAACAGGGTCTCATCAGCTGGTTCGTTCTACTGAAAATCCAATGTATTGAATGACAAATTTCAACCTGAAACAATGATATTATCCCTTTTCAAACTATTTATAATAATCTTTTGTTATTTTTAATATGAATTTCTAATCATGTTTATTTTTGCACCAATCATAATTCAGACTCAGCGTGAGGGCAGATTAACTTAGACCAGTGAATGTATATCAACCTTGAGAACTCAAACCTATATGAATAAATTCCTTTCGATCATCCTGTTCCTTTCTGTATTTGCCATAACACAGGCCCAGAAACTAAATACAGTAGACAATTCGTATTTCATCACGCACTCGCGTGAAGAATACATGCAGAAACTCGCCGGTCTACCCTGCGGAATAAACACCAATGACCCCATTCCCGTAATTCTTCAGAAGCTCCATACCTACCTGGTGAATTTCAAACCTTCGGCGGAATATCCCGATGATGTATATGCTATTGAAAGCAATCTACAAGCTTTGAAAAGCGTGAAGGAGGGTGGATACGGTATTGGCGCTGTTCTGGTCGATCCCGCTGGAAAAATCATCTGGGAAGCTCATAACTCCCAGATTCAAAAGCATCGCTCTGACCTGCACGGCGAAATGACCTTGCTTACTGAATTCGAAAAGAGCAGGCTGGCAAAAAAATATGTCAATATTTATGTGTACAAGCCTGGAATGATGGTTTTCAGCTCCGCAGAACCTTGCCCTATGTGCTTCATCCGCCTTGCCACCGCCGGGGTCGATACCAAATACTGCACCCCTGGCCCGGAAGACGGTATGGTAACCCGGGTAAGCTGTCTGCCTTCCTCCTGGAGGGATATGGCCAGCAAACATAAATTCGAAAAAGGAAACTGTTCACCGGAAATGCAGAAAGTGGCCCACCTTCTCTTCTTCTCCACCTTCCTCGACAACCGCGGACCCAAATAATTAACGGATAAATATGTTTCAGCTTCTGGCCTTTTGAACGGCTGAGTTGCGCATCCTGAATATGAGTATTCATAATCCTGCGTATTTTCATGGACTATAATCTGGATTCACCCGGACTGGTTTCATCCCTCGATGAGCTTTCCCTGTGGTCAGCGCCCTTTGGATTGAAAATCCTCGAAAGGATTAACCTTCGCCCGCAGTTGCATGCCCTCGATATTGGCTGCGGAACAGGATTTCCTCTACTGGAACTGTCTATGCGCCTCGGACCTGAATCAAAAGTTTATGGACTCGATCCCTGGCAGGCTGCACTCGACAGGGCTGATTTCAAAGCAAAAGAATACCAGATAAACAATATCTCCTTCTTCAAGGGCGAAGCCGAAAATATGCCCTTTTTCACGGGAACCTTCGACCTGCTGGTTTCCAATAACGGGCTCAATAACGTAAGGAATATTGAACAGGCCATGGCCGAATGCTACCGGGTGGCCAGATCCGGTGCACAGTTCGTCTGGACCATGAATACCGATGCATCCTTTGCCCCTTTCTACAAATTATTCCGCCTGGCGCTCGAACAAAACCATTGTACGGAATGCCTTTCTGCTGTAGACGCTCATATCTATGCCAAACGGCGCCCGGTGGACGAAATGAGTAAAATAACCACCCATGCCGGCTTCGAGATTACAATGCTGCTTCACGATTCGTTCAATTACCGCTTCTCGAACGGAACTGCCATGCTCTCGCATTCCTTTATCCGCCTGGCATTCATGCCTTCCTGGCTGGAAATTATACCGCCTCAGAATAGAAACCAAATCCTTTCCACACTCGAAGCATTTCTTAACGAACTGGCCGAAAAGGAAAAAGGACTGACCATGCCAGTCCCCTTTGTGGTATTTGATTGCGTAAAACCCTGAATCAAATCAGGTTCAGGTAAGGCCCTTCCCTATCTATGCTTTTATACACTCAGAAACTCTTGAAACCTATGATCCGCCTTACATCGGAAAGCGTTTTTGCTGCGCTTGCCCGTGCCTTTTCGGCGCCGATAGTGGCAACCTTTTTCAGGTAAGCATTATCCTTTGAAATATCGAGAATCCGCTCCCGGATTGGACTGATCACTTTGATGATATCCTCCGCCAGCTGCTTTTTCATATCCCCGTAACGAATTTCACATGCATTGTACTTCTCACGGAAATGCGCTGCCGTATCAGGCGCTGATACCACATCCATCAGGTAAAACAGGTTCCTGATGGGCTCGACCATCTCCTGGTTAGGCTGGGTGGGTCCAGAATCAGTCACCGCACGCATCACCTTTTTGCGAATCTCTTCCGGCGAATCCACCAGGAATATACCGTTCCCTTCCGACTTGCCCATCTTGCCCGATCCGTCCAGGCCGGGAATCTTGATCAGGTCCTTACCGAAGTTGAAGGGCTCGGGTAAAGGAAAATATTCGGTTTTGAACATGTTGTTAAAACGCTGAGCAAACTTCCTTGTAATCTCCAAGTGCGGCTGCTGGTCTTTCCCAACAGGAACCTTGTTCGCACGATGGATCAGGATGTCGGCTGCCATTAGTACCGGGTAGGTCAGCAGTCCGGCATTCACATTCTCCGGCTGGCTCCTCACTTTCTCCTTGAAGGTGGTGGTACGCTCCAGTTCCCCCACATACGAGATCATGTTCAGCAACAGGTACAACTCGGGTATCTCAGGTATGTCGCTCTGAATATATAAGGTGGATCTTTCCGGGTCAAGCCCCGCCCCTAAATATTCGCTCAGCACAGCCTTCACATTCTCATGCAGGTCAGCCGGCGTGGGATGCGTAGTTAGCGAATGAAAATCAGCTATAAAAAAATAACATTCATAATCATCCTGCATCCTTACAAAGTTTTTTACCGCTCCGTAATAATTGCCCAGGTGCAGGTTTCCTGTACTCCGGATACCGCTTAACACAATCTCTTTTGCCATCGCAGATTCTTTCTTTGTTAACTGAATCAATTTTAATTCCCGCAAATATAATGATTCTCACCGTAAGGCCATTCTGCCGCTATTGGTATGGATTATCACGCCGGCCTCACGTACTATCCACAGTAATTTCCCACCGGGTGAGTCATACAGCATTCAACTTTACTGATCAATCAATTTTACCCGGATGAAACAAATTTATTTACCTTTACAGCCAATTTGCAATCCACATGGAAATCACTCCTGCCATTATCGATCACCTGGCCGACCTGTCGAAACTCGAATTCACCAGGCAGGAAATGGAACAGTTGCATCCCGATCTGGACCGGATCCTTGCCTTCGTTGGAAAACTCAATGAGCTCGATCTCAGGGATATAGAACCCCTGGTATACCTTTCTGACCGTATCCAGGCCCTCCGTCCCGATGAAAGCAAGGAGGACATTTCCCGTGAAGAAGCCCTGCGAAATGCGCCCCAGACCGACGGAACCCATTTCATTGTACCCAAAGTAATCTGGAAATGAACAGCGAAAATCAATACTCCACCCGCCAGAACAAAGTGGCTCGCCTTGTACAGAAAGAACTGGGCGAATATTTCCAGCGTGAAACCGGACTGCACTTCAACGGAAAAATGATCACCGTTACCGTTGTCCGCATCACACCAGACCTGTCACAGGCTAAAGTGTACCTGAGCATATTCCCCCCGGAAGCCAGGGACGGGGTTATGGAACAGGTGGAAGAATTAGCCCGCTCCATTAGAATGGAACTGGGGAAAAAAATACGCAACCAGGTGCGCATCATCCCCGAACTGCTCTTCCAAGTGGACGACAGCATGGACTATTTCGAGAAAATTGACAACCTGCTGAAAAAATAATACCGCCGCACATGCAATACGACAAGGTGAAAACCAGCCTGGGTACTGCCTTCAACAAACATCCCCTCTTCCGGATTCTCTTCTATAAAATGCTTGATCTTCTTCTTCTCAGGGCATGGCACGTGCGCAAAGAGATTCGAAGATTCAGGAAAAACAAAGCTGCTGAAGCCGCAATCCTCGACGCCGGCGCAGGCTTCGGACAATATACCTACTTTTTGTCAAACCGATCTTCCGCTTACCATATCACCGCCGTGGATGTAAAACAGGAACAGATCGACGACTGCAATGCTTTCTTCTCCCGCAGGGGCCTCTCCGGCAGGGTAAACTTTCAGTACGCTGACCTTACGACCTTCTCAAAAACCGGTTCCTACGACCTGGTTATTTCCATCGATGTGATGGAACATATAGAAGACGACAGGGCTGTGTTCAGGAACTTCTTTCAGTCGCTCAAGCCCGGCGGTATGTTGCTGATCTCCACTCCTTCCGACCAGGGAGGAAGCGATGTGCACGACCACAGCGAAAACTCCTTTATAGAAGAACATGTGCGCGACGGATACAGCATGGACGATATCAGGGAAAAACTCACCAGCGCAGGTTTTCAGAAAGTAGAAACCCGGTATACTTATGGCACACCCGGACAAATATCCTGGGCGCTTTCCATGAAATATCCCATGTTACTGCTCGGATTCTCAAGGATATTCTTCATCCTGCTGCCCTTCTATTACCTCGTTACTTTCCCGTTTTGCATCCTGCTGAACCTGATGGATGTTTCAGGAAACCATGCTTCGGGAACCGGACTGTTGGTTAAAGCATTCAAGGCATGAGGCTTCCCCTGTTTATTGCCCGGCGGTACTTCTTTGCGAAAAAATCGCACAACGCGATCAACATCATCTCTGTTATCGCGGTGGCCGGCGTTGCCATCGGTACTATGGCCCTCATCACCATCCTCTCCGTTTTCAACGGTTTCGACCAGCTCGTCAAATCCCTTTTCAATTCATTCGACCCCGATGTCAGGATCACCCTTAACGAAGGCAAATCCTTCATTCCCGATTCCCGGGCTCTTGACAGACTGAAAAAACTGCCTTCCGTGGCTCTTTTCTCAGAGGTGATCGAGGAAAATGCGCTCCTCCGGTATGGCGACAAGCAGTATATTGCCAACATTAAAGGGGTTGACAGCACCTATTCACGCATCACAGGAATCGACAGCATGATCGTTGACGGTGAATTCACACTGATGAAAAACAAACGCCCGTATGCCGTGGTGGGGCAGGGCGTGGGGTACTACCTGGGAATCGGGTTGCACCTCATCGACCCCATTATAATCTACGTGCCAAAAAGAACTGCCGAAGTATCTGTAAACCCTGAAAATGCATTCAACCACAGGTTTCTTTATCCCTCAGGCATATTCC
>JAKAMP010000210.1 GCA_021812865.1 Bacteroidota bacterium
AAGGGTGTAGGACCAAGATACTGCCCAAGCATTGAAGATAAAATTGTGACTTTTGCGACAAAAGATCATCACCAGCTTTTTATTGAACCGGAAAGCGAATATAATAATGAATTTTACCTGAATGGGTTTTCATCTTCTTTACCCTGGAATATTCAATTGGATGCAATAAGAAAAATAAGGGGTCTTAAAGAGGTTAATATATTTAGACCTGGGTATGCAATTGAATACGATTACTATGATCCTACTCAACTGAAAAACACGCTGGAAACTAAGCGGATAAGCAACCTGTTTTTTGCAGGACAGATTAACGGAACCACTGGTTATGAAGAAGCCGGTGCGCAGGGTGTGATTGCTGGAATAAATGCTCATCTTAAGGTGAACAAGGCAAAAGAATTTATTCTGCAAAGAGACGAAGCTTATATCGGAGTGTTGATTGATGACCTCATTACTAAGGGTGTGGATGAACCTTACCGCATGTTTACTTCAAGAGCAGAGTATAGGATTTTACTGAGGCAGGATAATGCAGATGAACGATTGACAAGAAAAGCCTTTGAGGTTGGTTTGGCTGGAAAAGATAGAATAAGAAAATTAGAAAGGAAACACGACGCTTTATCAGCTGCAATGAAGGATCTTTATAAAAAAAGTATTACCCCTGCTGAAGTAAACCCTGTATTGGAAAAAAGAAATTCAAGTAGAATTTTACAAAAACAAAGAATAAGAGATATTTTGTTAAGGCCTGAAATTGGTCTAAAGGATTTGAATGAGGCAGGAATTTTTTCAATAGAGGAATATTTGCCTGAGGATATAGAAAAGTCTGAATTTGAAGAGATACTCGAAATCGAGATTAAATATAGCGGTTACATTGATCGAGAAAAAGCTATAGCAGACAAAATTTCAAGACTTGAGAATCTTGATATTCCTGAGAATTTCGATTTTACAAAAGTCCATTCATTATCAACCGAAGCTAAGCAGAAATTAAAAAGAATTCAACCGAAAACAATTGGACAGGCTTCAAGGATTTCTGGAGTTTCTCCATCAGATATTAATATTTTATTGGTTCATATCGGAAGGTAGGTTCCACGTGGAACATATTTTATTTCCTTTATGAACAGGTAGTTAACATCAAATATTTATGATCTTGCTTCATCAAATTCTTTTAATGTGTTAACTTATTCAGCATGGAAATTATTTCGGGAAAGCTTATTGATATTTTTAACAGGAATATATTTCCGGCAAGAATATGGATTGAAAATGGTATTATTCTAAAGGTGGAAGAAACTGATTCTCCACAGGATCAATATATATTGCCAGGATTTATAGATGCCCATGTACATATCGAGAGTTCCCTCATGTCTCCCTCCTGTTTTGCTGAATGTGCAGTACAACAGGGTACTGTCGCTGTGGTTGCCGATCCTCATGAAATTGCCAATGTTTGCGGAATACAGGGAATGCAGTTTATGATCGAAAGTGCAAAATCGGTTCCTTTTCAATTTTATTTCGGGGCCCCTTCCTGCGTTCCCGCTACTTCTTTCGAAACAAATGGAGCTGAATTTCATGCAGAAACCATTGAATACTTATTCAAAAACTTTAATCTATCATTCCTTTCGGAAATGATGAACTTTCCGGGAGTAATTAATGGCGACAAAGAAGTTCTCCAGAAAATCGAAATCGCAAAGCTCAATAATAAACCGATAGACGGACATGCCCCTGGCCTTAGAGGCGAAAAATTGAATACCTACATTCATGCTGGGATTAGCACCGATCATGAATGTACCTCGCTGGCAGAAGCTGAAGAAAAAATCGAGAAGGGAATGAAAATCCTGATCCGGCAGGGAAGCGCCGCAAAAAATTTCGAAGCATTATACCCTTTAATTGCAAAATACCCAGATAAAGTTATGATCTGTACGGATGATTGTCACCCGGAACAGCTGCTGGAAGGACATATCACCAGCATCATAAACAGGGGACTCGAACTGGGATTGTCAATCTTTGACCTTCTCCAGGCTGCCTGCTTGAACCCGGTTCAGCATTATAATATGCACACGGGCCTCCTGCGGAAAAATGACAGCGCCGATTTCATAATCGCCTCAGGGATCAGTCCTGTGAAAATTAAACAAACCTGGATTGCCGGTAAATGCATTTATTCTGAGGGAATAACATATTTTAAACCAAAGAAACTTCCCCCGGTAAATAATTTCACTGCTTACCCACTGTTGCCTGAAGACCTGCTGGTAAAGGTTTCAGGACTAAAAATGAAGGTAATTCATGCACTGGATGGAGAATTATATACTCCATACTCCATCGAAAATGCAAAATCTGAATATGGATTCGCCCTTTCCAATCCGGAGGCCGATATATTGAAAATTGCGGTGATAAACCGATATCGAAAAAGCAGTCCTGCCCTGGGATTTGTGAAGGGTTTCAACCTGAAAATTGGAGCATTGGCCACAAGTGTGGCCCACGATAGCCATAACATCATTGCCGTGGGAACCAACGATAAGCTCATGGCCAAAGCGATTAATGAAATCGTTAAGGCTAAAGGCGGACTGGCAGCATGTACCCACGAAGAAACACTCTGTCTACCCCTCGAAGTGGGCGGACTCATGTGCCAGGATAGCGCCTCTGCAGTAGCCAATAAGCTTGCACAACTCAATGCTCTCGCAAAGCAAATGGGCTGCACATTGGCCTCACCATTCATGACGCTCTCCTTTCTTTCACTCCTCGTTATTCCCAGCTTGAAAATTGGCGATCGCGGACTTTTTGAGGTCGATACCTTCTCTTTTACCAACCTCTTTGTGAACGACTGATGAAAGAAAATCCGAATATCGATTATATTAAGCAAACCCTCTCACTGCTCCCCGCAAAACCGGGAGTGTACCAGTTCTTTTCAGGAAGCGGAGAGTTACTTTATGTAGGTAAAGCCAAAGATTTGAAAAAGAGGGTTTCATCATATTTCAAAAAATCACACGACTCCCGAAAACTTGATGTACTTGTTGGTAAAATCGCCGATATCAAGCACTTTGTGGTCAATAGCGAATCCGATGCCCTGTTGCTCGAAAATAACCTCATCAAAGAACACCAGCCCAGGTATAATGTGCTATTGAAAGACGATAAAACCTTCCCCTGGATCTGCATCAAAAACGAACCTTTCCCACGCGTGTTCAGCACCCGTACCGTCATAAACGATGGATCGGAATACTTCGGACCCTATACCTCCGTGGTCATGGTCAGAACCCTCCTTGCCCTAATCAGACAACTTTATAAACTGAGAACCTGCTCACTCGCTCTTTCAACCGAGAATATCACAAAAAAGAAATTCAAGGTCTGCCTTGAATACCACCTGGGCAACTGCAAAGCTCCATGCGTAGGACTGCAATCCTCTGCCGACTACCTCGATTCCGTGCATCAGATCAGGAATATTCTCAAGGGCAACATAGTTCAGCTGATGAACTACCTCAGGGACACCATGCAGCAAATGGCCTCAGCCTATAAATACGAAGAAGCGGCCGCTATCAAAGAAAAAATCGAAATCCTGGAGAAATACCGCAGCAAAAGCACCATCGTCAACCCTGCCATCCACGATGTTGATGTTTTTTCCTTCATGGAAGAAGAGGATATTGCCGTGATCAATTTTTTGAAAGTCATGGATGGCGCAGTGGTACAGGCCCATACCATCGAACTGAAGAAAAAACTCGACGAATCAAAAGAAGACCTGTTACTGCTGGCTATCATCAACCTTCGTACCCGGCTGGCTTCCCAGGTCAACGAAATCATCGTTCCCTTCAAACCACAAATGAACTTAGGCAATGTGACGTTTACTGTTCCTAAAATAGGGGACAAGAAAAAACTCCTCGATCTCTCCCAGAGCAATGCCCAGCATTATCTTTTGAACCGGAAAAAGCAGCTCTCAGAAAAGAGCCCTGTCAGCGCTGCCGAAAGAATTCTCGAAACCATGCGCAAAGACCTTCGCCTCAATGACCCACCCCGTTGGATCGAATGTTTCGATAATTCAAATATCCAGGGCACCAGCCCAGTGGCTTCCTGTGTAGTGTTTAAAAATGCCAGACCAAGCAAAGCTGATTACAGGCATTTCAACATTAAAACCGTAATAGGACCCGATGATTTCAGTTCCATGAAAGAGATTATTGGGCGGCGATATTCACGGCTACTGGATGAAAATACCGGCCTGCCCGACCTTGTTATTATCGATGGGGGAAAAGGACAGCTCAATGCCGCCCTCGAAACCCTCGATGAACTCAACCTGCATGGCAGAATACCCATCATAGGCATTGCCAAACGGCTCGAAGAAATCTACTTTCCAGGCGACCAATACCCGCTCTATCTCGATAAAAACTCCGAAACCCTGCGCATCATCCAGCAGCTGCGAAACGAAGCCCACCGCTTTGCCATTACCTTCCACCGCACCAAACGGTCGGCTTCATTTATACATTCGGAACTGGAGGAAATCAGGGGACTGGGCGATAAATCCATCGAAACCCTCCTGAAATCCTGGAAAACAATCGACCAGATCAAAAGGCTTACTCTCGAAGATCTGGAAAAAACCCTCGGTAAAGCCAAAGCCAGTCTGGTGTTTGGTCATTTTCATAAAGAAAAATTTCAATAACTAACTATTATTCAATATTTTAAATTACTTTACTTAAAGTAAATATTAAATAATTTTAGCCACCCGACACCCAAACCGAGTCAAGCCAGAGTCAATTCTTTGTTACGATATCGGAAATGCCTGAAGCTATTCTTTCATTTGCGAAATTCACGGCTGAACCCCTGGTCTTCTCACGGCCATCAGCGCCACGACAGAGATCATCAACCCAGTAGACCGGAAGACATAGACAATCGAACCTGCCTCCACTCAGCTTCTAACTTTCAGGCGCCGTACATTAGACATTAAACATTAGACGATCAGACACGCCTCCGCTCCGCTGCGGACGGGCAAGCAGCAAGTCATTCGACAACCTTAATAATAAATTTGAATCAATGCTTCCGGTCAGTGGTGTACTGAATCAGACGGATGAATGAATCCTTGGCAGGAGAGGAGGGGAATTGCTCAAGCATTCCAATTGCCTTATCCCGGTATTCGATCATCTTTCCATGAGCGTAGGTAAGTCCGCCTGAACGTTCCACGAAGCGGATCACTTCTTCTACTTTCTGCGGACTCATTTGCTTTGAACGGAGGATCGAGGCAATATGGCGATAATCTTCCCGGCTGGCTACAGACAAGGAGTGTAGCAGGGGCAAGGTGAATTTTTTTTCTTTCAGGTCGTTCGCGGCAGGCTTTCCGGTGGCCGATTTACGGTCATAATCAAAAAGATCATCCTTGATCTGGAAGGCGACTCCGGCATTCATGCCCACCTGCTTCATCTTTTCCACGGCGCTTTCATCAGCACCGGCCGATTTGGCGCCACTGGCTGTACACGCCGCGATCAAGGTGGCTGTCTTCTTGCGGATAATCTCAAAATACTGGTCTGCGCTAATAACCTTTCTTCTTGATTTCTGTATCTGCATCAGTTCACCCTCGCTCACCTCTTGCACAGCCTCAGTTACTATCTTCAACAGGTCAAAGGCATTATTCTCCATAGAAACCAGCAATCCCCTGGCCAGCATAAAGTCTCCAAGCAATACGGAAATCTTGCTTCTCCAAATGGCATTGATGCTGAAAAATCCCCTCCGCTCATACGACTCGTCAACCACATCATCGTGAACTAACGTGGCCGTATGTAAGAGCTCAATCAGCGTGGCCGCAACATGCGTGGAAGGCGTTACCCCACCTTGCATCTGGGCAGATAAAAATACGAACATGGGGCGCATCTGCTTCCCCTTCCTGCGAAAGATC
>JAKAMP010000211.1 GCA_021812865.1 Bacteroidota bacterium
TGGATAGTGAATACCCTGCAATCGCAACATAAATTTCCAGCGCCAGGCCTTGATGAGATAAACAGGTACCAGTAATAGAAATGCGATGACCAGGTACGCCGGTTTTGCTTTAAGAATGCTGGCTGCCAGGGTATGGTAATTCAATATGCTAAGCAGGTAGATCAGTAAGGCCAGGCCGATGAAGTGCATCAGGGTCCTCATGGATATCCTCGGTGGGGTTGCCATGCTTTTCTGCAATTAAAAATAAAGTTACACCCATGGGCCACCTCCTGTTGAAAAGCCGGAGCAATGGAAGTATAAATACCGGCGTTTTGTTTGGTACAATGGCTCCGTATGCAAATATATCAATGATTTTGAGTTCATGTGCTTGCGCAAGCTTTTTCAGGAATCGTGCTGAGAACTTCAAAGCCGCCCGCTCTTCCTTCACCAGCAGTGCAAAAAGAAACATCAGCGGATGATTACGGTTTGGTTCAAGCACGACCACATAGCGGGATGACACGCGGGCCATTTCCCCGAGAACCTTCCCTGGATCGGCAACATGGTGCAACAGAGCATGACAGAAGGTTATGTCGAAGGAACGATCAGGGAATTCGAGCCTTCCCGCATCCATAACCTGGGTATTGGTTACCGGGTTCATTTGCAGCATCACCGGAGACCTGTCGATTCCTGTTACCCGGCATATACGGTCGAAGGCGCTCAGAAAAAATCCGTTGCCGCATCCCACGTCGAGAAGCCGCGAGCCGGGGTTAATTTCAATTCGACTCCTGATCTCCTCAACCTTCGGATCAACATAGGCCTTCACCGCAGGGTGAAAAGGACTGCGCCTCGCGCTCAGGTGCCTGCGCTCCCAGTATTGCTTCTGTTTGGTATTAAAATCACTCATGATGGGTTGCTGTCTGGTGGAATGGAAAGATTCACCTTTCGTTCAATTTTCAGAACTCCGGTACGCTGAAGCTCTTTCAATTCGCCAGGACTGGCATTCCAGGTATGATCAATCAGTTCATAGGGCTGAAAAAAACGGGATTGCGGTACATACCTCGTGTAGAAATGCCCACCTATCCGTAAGGATTGAAGGCTGCGGCTTTTGTGTAACCTGATCTCATCGGTAATGCATAGCTCATTGCCCTGGATCCGGAAGGTTCTTTTATATGCTGTACCAGTTGTCCTGGGCGAATGGATCAGCGCCGATCGTATGATTCCTTTCAGCCAGTGGGAAATTCGCGGACTCAGTGATATTATTGCCAGGAAAATACGGAACAGGACGAATTTCGCAGGATTGAAACTCCTGTGCATGGGAATGGAATTCAGGTTCCCGCTGACTGTCCAGTATTCTTCGCCTGCTTTAATCTGTGCGGAAGGATCTATCCATTGTGAAGTTAGAATCCTGCCATTTCCCGCTATCAGCACGATACCACCGTCATCGAGCAGGGACAATCTGCTGCGGAGATTGAAAACCCGGCAAACTCCTCCCTTTGCAAGGCTGGCAATGAAATAGTGAGAAAGCGTGGTGCGGACATATATTCCTGCCTTTCCAAAGTATCTGAAATATCCCGGTTGCTCATATGGCAGTATGGGCAATGGTTCCTGAACGGAGGCGTATTCGATCCAGGAAAGCAGCAATTCAGGCACGCGATAAAACACATATCGGTCGGACATGATTTCCGGTGGAACAAGCTTCCCTTCTCCCAGTGCGGCAAGCATCTTTTCAGCCACTGCTGCGGCAGGCAGGTATCCTTTTCCGAAAATTTCGACCCCCCCCGGGTAAAAATGCTGGGTATTGCGACTCCCCGGCATACCCGCAAAGGAACCATCGGGGAATGCAAAATGGGCAGCAAAATCGACCGAACGGGCAAGCACTTCATACATTTCAACCATGGGGTCTTCCTTATAAATTCTCGCCAGGAAGGAGATTGTAGCTGAAAGGTAACCCGGATCAGGTCCGTCATATTCCACCGACCAGCCCTCAGAAAAGTTATGATACTGAAGAAAACTGCCCCACTGACGTTGATATGCTGCTGCCAGCCATTCTTCCCTGAGCAGTTTATTTGCCTTCCATAAAGCAAGACACGCCATGGCATGATGATTGGCCAAATGGTCCTTCTCCCGATCTCCCTTTGAAACGGCCAGTGCAGCCTTCCGGATACATGCCAGCACAGGTGCATGAAGCTTCGAATCCATTGTATCTTTCAGCAGTGCAAACGATTCGGCAAGGGCATAGGCTATAAAGGCTGTCGGACCAACCCACCCTCTTTCATAGGGATAGAATTCGTCAAAAGTACCATCGCGGTGCTGTATCGTGACGCAATACATCATGGAAGCTTCAGTCCATTCCTTTACTATGGCGTTCCTGAAATACAGGTTACCCGGAAAATCGTGAGTATACACCAAGGCGAGGCTCAGTATGCCAAACTGCCTGATGGCATCCGGGAAATCGGAGGTTTTATATAACCAATAATCCCGGTGAAAGCAGCCGTAAGTGGGTGAAAACGGATTCCTGTCGAGACAGGTAAGCAGGCGTGGGAGCTGGGCAAGAGCCCTGGATGTGTAAATATCGCGGGATGCAGAACGGTAGGTCATGATGTGAGGGATTGGATATTTTACATCCTGGTTTGCCTGTCAATAAGATCGGCCAGGATACCAATGGTGAAGGTCTGCAGGGCGGTGATACTTAATAGAACGATGGCGGTATAAGGAACTTTCGTCATCTCGGCAATGGCGCACCCATACAACGCCAATGCGAGGATGATCAATAGTAGGCCTATCGGTATAAAAACCTTCAGGGGATTGAAATACACGGAGGTTCGAATGATGAGCATGAAGAACCTGAACAAATCCCGCAGAGGCCTGATTTTGCTTACTCCATCGCGTGCATGATAAGCAACCGGGATATAATGAACGTTATATCCATGGGTAAGCATGGCAAGGGTGATAGTAGTAGTAAAGGAGAAGCCGTCGGGGAAAAGATGCATGAATCGCGCTGCATCACTTTTTCTGAAAATTCGGAGGCCTGAATTGAGATCGGGAATGCGGCTATCCGAAAGGTATTCTGCGAGTTTCCCAAGGAACCATTTTGCCGGTTTGCGCTGCCAGGGGATATTGGGTTTATCCCGCCAGGCAACCACCATATCGGCCTGATCTATCTGGCTGATCAGAAGCGGAATGGAATGGGGTGGATAAGTGTTATCGCCGTCCATGATACAAACCAGATCGTGCGATGCGTGCTTTAGTCCGGTTTTCAGCGCTGCGCCATACCCCCTGTTCATGCCATGCCTGAGCAAACGAATGCTGCCAGGTGTTTCTTCAACCAGGCGGGCGGTGTCATCGGTCGATCCGTCATCCACCACAAGGATTTCAGCGTCTAAGCCTCCCTCGTTCACAGCCAGCTGCAAGTTTCTCAGGCAGCTTCTGATGGCAGCGCTCTCATTGAATACCGGAATAATAATTGTGAGACATTTGCCCGGAACCATCATGCCATTCCTGGTTAGGGAGAAAACCTATATTAACTTATCCCGGGCCTATAAACGCTCACCCACAGTTCTGTCCGCCGGATAGGACCAGCAAATATGCTTAGCTGGATCTCTTCCTTATCCGTAATTTCTGACCTGGGACGATCTTCGAAGGATTGCTGAGGTTGTTCAATTCCATGATATCGGAACCGGTCACCCCGGGGAATTTTTTAGCGATATCCCAAAGGGTATCCCCGTCTTTCACGGTATAGAACTCATCCTGTCCTTGGGTGAAAGTTGCGCCGGGTGTATTGAGCTTATCGCCAGAGGCGCCGATTGATTTCTGCTTATCTGCAAAGCTCATCGTATTGAACGACTTGTAATAGCTCACTTTACTTTTAGGTACATAAATTACGAGCTTCTGTCCTTCCTTGATTCGCGTACGATACAGGTCGTTCCAATCCTGAAGCCTACTTACACTCACATGGAACCATTGCGAAATAAAACCAAGGTTGTCCCCTGATTTCACAGTATAGTATATCGTACCCGAGTTTCCGGGACGAGGACCGGGTGCATAACCGCGGTGGGTATACACAGGCTGGGCAAGCATATTCTGACTGAAGAAAAGGGAATCTTTATAATGATAAATGGAGTCTTCCAGATCGATAAATTTAAGGCTGTACGACATTGGCAGGGCAAGTGCATAAGGTCTGTCAGGTTGGCCAGGAATAATGTCGCGGATATATTGCGGGTTCATGTCGCGCAGTTCCTGCAGGGGAATGCCCAGTACTTCGGAAACCTGCTTCAGGTGAAGCCGTTCTGCCACCATAATGGTATCCGATGGAATGGGCAAATCGCATTTTCGGGGAACCAATTTATGCTCCTTATAGTAGTTCATCACGTATGCTGCTGCAATGAAGGCGGGAATATGTCCCCTGGTCTGGCGAGGCAGATGATAATAAATTTCCCAGTAGTTCTTTTTCCCTCCGGAACGGCGAATGGCCTTGTTGACATTGATCGGGCCACAGTTATATGCTGCAATAACCAGGGTCCAGTCCTGATATATTCCGTAAAGTTCTTTTACATACCTGGCAGCCGCTTCCGACTCCTTAATGGGATCGAGCCGCTCGTCAACGTATGAATTGATGGTTAACCCGTTGAGCTTGGCTGTGCCATACATGAATTGCCACAATCCCACAGCCCTGGCCCTGGAATATGCCCGGGGATTGAGAGCCGACTCGATAATGGTCATATATTTCATTTCGTTGGGCACGCCATAAGCATCAAAAACCTCATCGAAAATAGGGAAATAATATTCCGCTAATCCAAGCATGTTTTCCACGCTGGACCTTCTTTTTACTGTATACACTTCGATGTACCGTCTTACAATCGGATTGTAGGTAAGATCAACCACCGAAGGAATCCTGGCCAAACGTGCAATATACACGGAGTCGGGAATGGTGGTGTGTATGGAATCGGCTTCCAGGCTATCGATTTCGCTCCACTGGTCGGCATCGCGGTACTTGTCAATATACCAGAGATGCAGCATACTATCAAGATTGGCATTCAGGTTCAGGTCATCGGGAGGTGCGTTGAGTAAGGTATCGGGTACCTGGGCAAAAAGGGAGATTGTTATCATACACATCAGGGCCGCAATACATAGTCTTTTTCCCATGAGCAATTGTCCTTAGAGGTTTATTTTGTCAAAAATGCAAATTTATTTTCAATCCCAAAGCATATCCCAGAAGATTATCGTTACCGACAATCCCTGGCCTCACCTTTAGGGTGATGTCTTTACCGATATCATAATAGAAGAAGTTCGCATCCACATTGGCATCGATCACCTGCAGAACATACAGGGCAATGAATCCCATCGCGTTCAGGTCGCGCCATCGCCGGTATGTATTCATAGCAAGTTCGATGGACTGGTCTGTGAGGTATGCGTATTCCGGATAAACATTGTTGAAGTTGGGATCATTATTGAGCCTCATCTGGTAGGCCGACTTAAACTTCTGATAATACCGGTTGTTGAAAGAGATGAAATATCCCAGGGCTCCAAAACCAGCGTATATAATGGGAACTTTCCATACCTTCTTGTTATATACCTGTCCCAAGCCAGGTAAAACAGCGGAAAAGATGGTTGCTTTTTTCGGTGAATGGGAGCGAATAATTGTATCCGCTTCTGTAGCGGAGGTATCAGAGGATTCCTGTGCTGAAACCGGGCTGCTGAAGGTTGCACCCAGGAGTACAATCCACAATATTACAACCAGGCCGTAATGTTGTTTTTTAGCCAAGGGTTTGAATTGAGGTACATTCAGTTTGAAGGCAATAAAGCAAATCAGGCATTGATCTTGTCCAAAATACCCACAATTCTTTCAAGGTCTTCATCTGAATTAAACG
>JAKAMP010000212.1 GCA_021812865.1 Bacteroidota bacterium
CGTAGGTGGTCCCAGGAACTACAAATGGCTCAATACCAACCAGATTGAACGTACCTGGGAACAAATGCACCTGGCTTATGATTATGGGGTTGATCGCATATGGATCGTGAACGTGGGCGATATCAAGCCCATGGAACTGCCCATCTCCTTCTTCCTCGATTATGCCTGGAATCCCAATGACTGGCCGGTTAACCGTATGCACGAGTACACTACCCTGTGGGCACAGCAGCAGTTCGGAAAAGAATTTGCCTCACCCACCGCAAGCATCCTTAACCAGTATACCAAATTCAACAGCCGCAGAAAACCCGAACTGCTCTCGCCGGATGCATACAGCCTGGTTAATTACAATGAGGCCGGCAAGGTGGCTTCCGACTATCAGGCTATATACAGGGAGTCTCTGGATATTTATCAGAAATTATCGCCTGAATACAAAGATGCCTTTTACCAACTGGTGTATTTCCCCGTGGCTGCCTGTGCAAACCTCAACGAGTTATATTACACGGTGGCCCTTAACCATCTGTATGCACTCCAGGGACGCGCACAGACGAATGAACTTGCCGGCAGGGCTGCACAATTGTTTGCCAGGGATGCGGAACTGAGCCGGGAATACAATACAGTATTGAACCATGGAAAATGGAACCACATGATGGATCAGACCCATATTGGTTACACCTACTGGCAGCAGCCTCCGGAAAACACTATGCCCAAAGTGGAAAAGATCACTCCTCTGACGGGAGCACAGCCCGGAATGGCAATTTCAGGCAGTACAGCCTCCTGGCCGGATGAAAAGACAGGGGCGGAGATCAAAATGGACCGCTGGGAAACATCTGCTCCATTTATCGAGCTGTTCAACCGCGGAACACAATCCTACAGTTACACTGTATCGTCCGGTTCCCGATGGCTGCATACCACTCCTGTCAAAGGCACAGTGGATTCCATGGTTCACATTCTGCTCACGGCCGACTGGAACAAAGTACCCTCAGGCAATACGCCGGTAAAACTGGTCGTCCGCACCACTGGAGGTCAGACCTTCGAAGTGAATGCTGTAGTAAGCCATTCAAAACTCAAGCTTCCAGCGGGCTGGAACGGGTTTATGGAATCCGGCCACGTGGTTTCCATGGAAGCACAACATTTCAGTCGGTCCTTTACCGATAAGCCGTTCCAATGGGTTTGCATTCCCAACCTGGGACGCACCCTGTCGGCCATGACCCTCTTCCCTGTGCCCTATACGCCACTGGAGGCAAAACAAAACGCTCCCCACCTCGAATACAATATGGCGCTTGTCAATACTTCATCCCTCCAGGTTAAAGTATTTGTTTCTCCCACGCAGAACTTCACCGGTGGTCCCGGCCCCAGGTACGCAGTGGCCTTTGACAATCAGAAACCCGTCATTGTTGATATCAATGCCGACCAGTCGCTGAAAGCCTGGGAGCAGACCGTGGCCGACAATATCAACATCACGGCTACCCGTCACTCACTTGAAAAGCCCGGTTCGCATGTTTTGAAGTTCTGGGCGCTCGATCCGGGAATAGCGCTGCAGAAGATTGTGATTGAAACCGGTGAAGTGCCTGCAACCTATCTGGGGCCACCGGAAAGCATGCATCTTCCGGTTCCAGGAAAAGAAAAAAACAAATAAGAACTCCGGTTACCAAAGAAAACTATTCATACACCAAACCTTAACCCTCATGAAAAAACAGAGCATATCCTTCCTTCTGGCGCTGTTCCTGTTTACAGTATGTATGCCGCAATTGACAGGACAGACGGCTGAACCCACCCTGAAAGATGCTTATCGCAATTATTTTCCGATTGGGGTGGCGGTGAACCCATTCGATCTGCGTGATCCTCTGGCCACGCTTATAAAACAGCAGTTCAATGCCATCACTCCTGCCAATGCACTGAAAATGGGGCCGGTTCATCCCGAAGAGAACCGGTATAACTGGGGGCCGGCCGACCAGATTGTCGATTTTGCCGTGGCCAATGGAATGAAAATTCACGGTCACGTATTATGCTGGCACTCCCAGGCGCCTGCATGGATATTTACCAATGAAAAAGGCGATACCGTGTCGAAGGAAGTGCTCCTGGCAAGGCTCAAAAAGCATATTTTCGATGTGGTGGGCCGGTACAAGGGCCGCATTGCCGCATGGGACGTGGTGAATGAGGCCATTGCCGACGAGCCCAACCAATTCTACCGTAACAATACCTGGTATAGGATATGCGGAAAAGATTACATCGCCAAAGCCTTTGAATATGCGCACGAGGCCGATCCCAATGCTATTCTTTTTTATAATGACTATAATACGGAATATCCGCAGAAACGGGATAAGGTTTACCGTTTGCTCAAAGAACTGATCGATGCGGGCGTACCGGTCAATGCAGTAGGACTGCAGGGCCATTGGTCAATATACGAGCCATCGGAGAAGAATCTGCGCGATGCGCTTGACAAATATTCCTCCCTGAAAATCGGCATCATGATCACTGAACTGGATGTATCCGTTTACCCGCCCGAACCCGAACCTCGCGCTATAAAACCCAACGAAACCCTGGCATTCACACCCGAACTGGAAAAGAAACAGGCGGAACAATATAAAATGTTTTTTAAAGTTTTCAGGGAATACAAGAATGTGATCACGGGGGTTACCTTCTGGGGCGCAACCGACGGGCAAAGCTGGCTGAACAACTTCCCGGTAAGGGGCCGTACCAATTACCCCCTCCTGTTCGACAGGGAAATGAAGCCAAAACAGGAAGCCTATAAGGCAGTGGTGGATTTCTGAAAGCATCACTGAAGAACAAAATGATGAATTACCTGATCCTTATTTGAAATATAAACCGAACAAAACAGAACCATGAAAAGAAGAACAGACAAGGAAACGGGATATTTTCCCGGCAAGAGAGAAAGGCTGTTAAGCGTCCTGATATTCTTCGCAGGATGGCTTATCCAGGGCATTATGCCTATACAGGCGCAGGAATATACACGAGGTACGGGCAACTACCCGGGAAGGGAAAGTGAGAATTTTGCACCTCTTATGGTTCCCAATCCTGCACCTTACTACAACTTGTCGCTTCATAAGCCTGCCTACCATTCGAGCAGCTACGACTACAATCTCACGGCACAGCTCATCACCGACGGGATTAGAGAATCGAAACTGCCGGTGTGGATTGCGGTTACCACCAGCCAGGACGGACTGATTCCCAGGAATTTCAGGGAAAAGATCATTGACCACAGCCTGGTTTCGGCGCTGGATGTCAAAAGTCCGGGCGCCTGGGTGCAGCTGCAGCTGGGCGGAGGCGACAAGGCGCCTGAGATCGACCGTGTAAAGGTGAGTACGCGCGTACGGCTGAACAACAGCAAGGACCTGAACTGGAAGATCACCGTTACAGGTTCGAACGACGCTAAAACCTGGCAGACATTAGGTACATCCACAGGCAGCGACTTCAAACCCGGTACAGGCATCTTTAACTGGACCAAAGGATTGACCACAACGGTATCGTTCAAAGCGCCTTCTGCTTTCCACTACTACCGGGTGAATTTCGATGCCGCAGCAGTGAATGTTTGGAGCGTGGCAGAAGTGAGTTTTTCCGATAAGAACAAACCGGTGGAAGTAGGCGGATCCTTCCATTTCAATAGTTCGTGGATGAGCGCGGGCAATGGCACCGAATGGGTGTATGTTGACCTGGGTACCGTATGCCGGTTCGACCGACTGCAGCTTTTCTGGCTCAAACGTCCTTCGGAAGGCACCGTGCAGGTTTCCGACGATGCCGCAAACTGGAAAGATGTTGCTGAAATACCGGCAAAAGGAGGCGTGGTCGATGAAGTGAAGGTTCCTCCTACCACCACTGCCAGGTACGTGAGACTGCTCATGAAACAGCTTGCACAGGGGGATCACTACATCCTCACCGAAATGGAAGTGTATGGTTCCGGTGGAATTGAACCCAAAGCCAAACCTGAACCATCTGTTAAACCCGATGGAAGACTTGATCTCACCGGCGGTAACTGGCGCATTCAAAGGGAATCGCTTGTGGAAGGGACCGGGGAAAAGATTTCCAAACCCGGCTATTCCGACAAAGACTGGATCATTGCCACCGTTCCCGGCACAGCCCTTGTGAGTTACTGGAATGCAGGAGCTTTGCCCAATCCGAATTACGGCGACAACCAGTTGTATATTTCCGAATCGTTCTTCAACTCCAACTTCTGGTACCGCGATGAGTTTGTCGCACCGGCCGAAAAACCCGGCAGGCAGACCTGGCTCAACTTCGACGGCATTGACTGGAAAGCCGAAGTATACCTGAACGGCAAGAAACTGGGCAATATTGAAGGAGCCTTTATCCGTGGCAGGTTCAATGTCAGCGGCATTCTTCTCCCGGACAGGACCAACGTGCTTGCCGTGCGTATTATCAGCAATGCCACCCCGGGCAGCGTGAAGGAAAAGACCTTCCAGAGCCCCGATCTGAATGGCGGCGCGCTGGGCGCCGACAATCCCACTTTCCATGCCACCATTGGCTGGGACTGGATCCCGACCATGCGCGGCAGGGATATCGGCATCTGGAATGACGTGTTCATCAGCAACAGCGGTTCCGTAACCCTCGAAAATCCTTATGTCACATCCCGCCTGCCCCTGCCCGATACCTCCCGCGCAAGCATCCACATGGAGGTAACCCTGAACAACCATGAATCCAAATCCTTGAGCGGCACCCTCAGCGGAAAGTTCGGCGAGGTATCATTCGAAAAGAAGGTAACCCTCAACCCATCGGCTTCACAAACCGTGGTAATCGACTCATCCGATGCAGCCGGTCTGCTCATGAACACCCCCAGGCTTTGGTGGCCCAACGGCTACGGACAGCCCTACCTCTATCCTGTGGAGATGAAATTCACGGTTGACGGACAACAGGTATCGGACGAAAAATCATTCCTGGCAGGCATCAGGCAGATGACCTACAGCGAGGCCGGCGGCGCTTTGCGGATATGGGTGAACGGCAAACGCTTCACCGGCCGCGGCGGAAACTGGGGATTCCCCGAATCTAACCTTCTTTACCGCGGAAGGGAATACGACATTGCCGTGAAGTACCACCGCGATATGAATTTCACCATGATCCGCAACTGGGTGGGACAAACCGGCGATGACGAGTTTTTCGAAGCCTGCGACCGGTACGGAATCATGATCTGGCAGGACTTCTGGCTTGCCAATCCCTGGGACGGACCCGATCCTGACAACAACAGCATGTTCCTGGCCAACGCCAAGGATTTCATTCTCCGGACCCGGAATCATCCTTCGCTCGGCCTGTATTGCGGACGTAACGAGGGCAATCCCCCGGAAGTCCTTGAAAAGGGACTTGAGAACCTGACCTCAACCCTTAACCCGGGCGTGCATTACACTCCCAACTCGGCCGAAGGCGTGGTGAGCGGAGGCGGTCCGTACAGGGCCATGCCGGTGGACTTCTACTTCAAAAACAGGGCAACACCTAAATTTCATAGCGAACTGGGCATGCCAAACATCATGACCTACGAAAGCGTGAAAGAAACTATGCCCGATTCGGCCCTCTGGCCACTCGGCAGAATGTACGGATTGCATGATTTCTGTCTCAATGGCGCTCAGGGCGGAGCCTCATTTATCGATCAGATCGACAAGAGCTTTGGCAAATTCGATAATGCAAAAGACTGGACTGCCATGGCACAGTGGCTGAACTATGAGGGATACAGGGCCATGTTCGAGGCACAGAGCAAAAACCGCATGGGTATGCTCCTGTGGATGAGCCATCCCTGCTGGCCTTCCTTCGTATGGCAGACTTACGATTATTATTTTGATCCTACCGCTGCATATTTTGGATGCAAGAAAGGCTCCGA